>CAZPYF010000123.1:0-7142 GCA_964590015.1 uncultured Burkholderiaceae bacterium | reverse complement strand
GAATTCCGACGGCGAGGTGCCTACGGCCACGAAGCCTTGGTTCGCCAGGCGTTCCTTAACTTCGGCGTCGGCCAGCGCTTTCTTCACTTCCTCGCTCATCTTTTGCAAGATCGGCTCTGGGGTAGCGGCCGGCGCAATCAGGCCGAACCACGAGTTCGACGTAAAGTCGCCGTAGCCCAGTTCCTTGAAGGTGCTCACGTCTTTAGCAGAGTCGATGCGTTCGTCGTCCGACAGCGCAACGGCCACCAGCTTGCCGGTGTTCACGTGCGGAAGAACGTCAGGTACGTTGCCGAACATGTACGGAACGTGGCCGCCCAGCAAGTCGTTCAATGCAGGCGCCTGGCCCTTGTAGGGCACGTGCACCACGTCGATGTCACTTTGAGCCTTCAGCATTTCAATGGCCAGATGCGGTGAGGTACCTGTACCAAACGATGCAAACGACAGCATGCCCGGGTTTGCTTTCGCTTCGGCAACGATCTTGTCGAGCGTCGTGGCCGGGGCTTCGGGGTGCGCAACAAGCATGTGCGGCGTGTAAGCCATGTAGCTGACGGGCACGAAATCCTTGCGCGAGTCGTAACGCAGGTTGTCGTGCAGGCTCGGGTTGATGGTGAAGCTATTGGCAATCACGCCAAACGTATAGCCGTCGGCCTTGGATCGGGCGACCTGTTCCGTACCAATCATGGTTCCGGCACCGGGTTTGTTTTCGATAACCACGGGTTGGCCGAGGCTGTCAGACAGCTTTTGACCCACACTGCGCGCGAGGCTGTCTGAGGTACCGCCGGCCGGGAAGGGCACGACGATGGTGATGGGCCGTTCGGGCCATGTTTCTGCCTGGGCCGCATGGGGGGCCAGGCCAATGGCGCCTACACAAGCGGCAATTGCGGTAAGGCGGGTAAGAGTAAAACGCATAATGTGCTCCTTACGAAATCGTAGTAATCAGTTCGCCGATCTTTTCGATGCGGGCACTGACGACGTCCCCTACATTCAAAGAGCGAGGGGGGTCGAATGCCAGGCCTACCCCGGATGGGGTGCCCGTTGCAATAATGTCGCCCGGCTCCAGCGTCATGCCGGCCGAGACTTCCGCAATGATCTGCGGCACATTGAAGAGCATGTCCGACGTATTGGAAGACTGGCGCAGTTCGCCGTTAACCGATAGCTGTAGGTCGAGCGCGTTCGGGTCGGCAATCGCCGATCTCAAGGTCACGACGGGGCCAATCGGGCATGTGCCATCCAGCGACTTGCCCTTGAACCACTGGCCGTGGCGGGTCTGAAGATCGCGGGCGGTGATGTCGTTCACGATGGTGTAGCCGAACACGTACTCGTGGGCTTGGTCGGCCTGAATATCGCGACCGGCACGGCCAATGATGATGGCCAGTTCCACTTCGTAGTCGAGCATGTTGGTCAGTTCGGCGTGCCGGCTGATTCGTGCACCATGGCCCACCACGCTCGTTGGCGCCTTGGTGAAGAGTTCAAGCGCTTTGGGGAAGTCGTCGGCCGGGCGGCCGCGCGCGAGGTTGCCCTCGATGATGTGCTCGCGATAGTTGCGGCCAACGCAAAAGATATTCTTTTGCGGGCGCGGAATAGGGGCAAGAAACGTGAGGCTGGCGGCGGAAGCGAGCAGCTCAGAGTCATTGCCAGCGGCTTCGGTGATGCGTTGAATCGCCGCTTCCAGGTTTTCCCCCAGCTTGATGGCGTCCATCACGTCCGCGGGAGCGGGGCTGCCCGACAATGGGTGGTCGCAGCGCGACCAGGCAGACGTGATGTTCAGCACTTGGTCTTCATTCAGAAGACACCCCAATCGGGTCTGCTCCCCATCCAAATACGTTAGCAATTTCATCGTAATTCTTTCCTTTCCAATTCCTTGATGACCTGCTGAAGCAGGCCTTCTACGTGTTCGCGGGCGAGGCGCTGTGCTCGCTCGCTATCGCGCTGCTCGATCGCTTCGATCAGCGCAAGGTGTTCGCGCAATGACTGGCGGGCGCGGTCGAGCCGTTCGATCGTGCGTGTGTTGACCATTCCACGGTGGCCAAACGAATCCCAGATGCGCCCGAGCAGCGGGTTCGCTGCCAGCTGCATGAGCGCGGCGTGGAATTCGACGTTGGCCGCTGCATATTCCGTGGCTCTCTGGTCGAGCGATTCGTCGTCGAAGCCGGCAAAAATGGCCTTCAGTGCATCCACATCGCGCTTGGAGGCGTTCAGAGCGGCTTCGCGGGCGGCAAAGCCTTCGAGCTCGACGCGTATCTTCAGCCAATCCAAATAATCACTGGCCGTGGTAGGCGCCAGCACGGCGCCCTTGTGCGGTTGGAGTGTGAGGATGCCATCCTGCCCCAGCCGCAAGAGCGCCTGACGAATGGGGGTGCGGCTGACCCCAAGCTTCTTGGCCAGATCTTCTTCCCGAATGCGAATGGGCTCTTCGATCTGCCGAGCCAGATCCAGTACGTAATCGCGCACTGACTGATAGACCGATGGGCCGTCTGACACTCTGTTCATTATGGATGTTATGTATATGTTGTTGATGTATTGTATACAAACTTCTGGAAGGAATACAATGCGGCGGCGTGGAAGTCCATAACTTTCACACCTCAATCCGGCCCGATACGCCGCCCGCGATCTGGGCGCAGTTCTTGCAAGGTGAGCGCCACTCTGGCGTGCAAGGGGCGGTATTCATGGTTTCAGAACGTAGTACGAGTGCAGCGCGCGGCGACGCCGCGCCAATTAACGGCACCGAAGCCATAACGCCGCTTTTCGACAGCTACTTCCTCGGCGGCTTTGAATGTTCCAGCCACCGCCGCAAAGACGGCGTGCGTCTGGATCTCTTGCGTGGCACGCGGCACGATGTGTTTGCGCTTCAAGACTATCAAGCCGTTATGCGCCACGGCATTCGCGCCGTTCGAGACGGCGTTCGGTGGCATCTTGCCGAACCGTCCCCCCATTCCTACGACTGGTCCGGTTTCTTGCCGATGGTGCAGGCGGCGCGCGCGGCCGGCGTGCAGCCTATATGGGATCTTTGCCACTACGGCTGGCCCGACGACATCGACATTTGGTCTTCAGCATTTGTGACCCGGTTCGCACGCTTTTGTGCGGCCCTTGCCGCGCTGGTGCGTGATGAAATGCCGGGGGTGCCGTATTACTGCCCCATCAACGAAATTTCCTTCTGGGCGTGGGCAGGCGGAGACACGGGCGACATTGCTCCATGCGAACGCCGCCGCGGGATGGATCTGAAGCGTCAATTGGTGCGTGCAACCGTGGCGGCGATCGAGGCGATACGAGACGTTGATTCACGAGCCCGTTTCGTTTCTGTCGACCCCGTCATAAACGTCCTGCCGAAGACGGCCCGCCAGAAGCGCCGCGCCGAGAATGCGCGTCTGGCGCAATACGAGGCGTGGGACATGATCGCCGGCCGCCTCATGCCTGAACTGGGCGGCAAGCCGGAGTACCTGGATATCGTGGGCGTGAACTTCTACTCGCATAATCAGTGGTATCTGAATGGCCCGACGATCCGCAAAGGCGATCTGCATTACCGGCCGTTCCGAGAGATCCTCGCCGAGACCTACGAACGCTATCAGCGGCCGCTCTTTATTGCCGAGACCGGCGCCGAAGGCGAGCATCGGGTGCCTTGGCTGCGTTACGTATGCGATGAGGTGGAGGCCGCGTTCAATAGCGGTATTCCGCTTGGGGGAATTTGCCTGTACCCGATCACCGACTATCCCGGTTGGGACAACGACAGGCATTGCCCCACGGGCATGCTGGGCTATGCCGATGAATCGGGGCACCGCCCTGTTCATGAAGGGCTCGCTGCCGAGGTGCTGCGTCAAAGCGATCGCTTCGAACGCTTGATGGCGCCGCTCAACCCGACCGCTGCTGCCTCAGGTTGAAAGGGTCGTGATCATTCGCAGCGTCGGCACGCGAGCGAAGAAGCGTTCAGCCGCTCGCCACCAGGCGCCGCATCCAGTCCAGCAACACGGTCGGCAATTCGGCCGGCTGGCTCAACAACGCGTACTGCCCCTGGCCGAAAATCTTTGGTAGATACCCGGCCGCTTGACGGTCGATCGTCAGGCAGAATGGGTGTACGCCCTGTACCCGCGCCTCCTCTACGGCACGACGGGTATCTTCCACGCCATACCGGCCTTCATATACGTCGGCATCATTCGGCTTCCCATCGGAAAGCAACAGCAGGAGTCGGTGCTCTGCCGGTTGGCTCATCAGTTCTGCGGTAGCGTGGCGCAGTGCCGCGCCGGTGCGGGTGTAGTGCTGCGGCTCTAGTGCGGCGATGCGTAGGGCCACATCGTGGCTATGGGGTTCAGCGAAATGCTTCAGGGTGCTGATTGTCACGCCTTGAGGCCCATCGCCCGAGAACGCCTGTATGGAATAGGGTTCGCCCATGTGTTGCAAGGCAATGGCCACCAGCAGCAACGCTTCGCGTTCCACGTCGATGATACGACGGCTGTTTGCCAGGTACGACTCGGTGGAACCGCTCACGTCGACGAGCAGCACAATGGCCACGTTGCGTCGCTGCCGGCGCTGTTGCTGGTACAGGGCCTGCGGCATGGGCAGGCCGGCCCGCGCGTCGGCTCGGGCGGCGGTGTAGGCGTCGATGTCTACTTCGTCGCCATCTAACCGGCGGCGCAGCCATACGCGGTCGGCTTGCAGCATCTCGAAGCGCCGCCGTATGGTGTCGAGCATGCTGCGGTGGCGGTTCAGGGTCTTCTCGATCCAGTCTTCGGGGCCGTGTTGCGGCGCCAGCAGGTGTATTGTGGCGCCGGGGTGGTGGTAGCCGTTAATGCGGTAATCCCACTCGGGGTAATGAATCTTGGTGGTGCCTTCATACTTGGCCCGTTCCTCGGCCAAGCTGCGCCGGTCGGGGGTATCGTCGGAAAGCAGAACTTCCTTCGCGGGCGTAGGGCTGCTCACGAGCCGGGCTTCCGGCAGTTCCGATAGTGCGTCGGCAAACTCTTCGCTGGCCGTTTCTTCGTCGCGGTCGGTGGGGCGCTGCGTGCCTTCCGGGTCTTCGGCTTTCTCGTCGGGCTCGCCGCTCTGAATCATCCAAACGCCTTCTTCTTTGCGTTCTTCATCTTCGTCGCTGTCGCGTGCCTTGGGGCTGCGCTCCATGTGCGCGCTTCGTTCCGGGGTTTCGGCCAGATCGTCTCCGGCATTCATCTCGCCGCCTGGCCCGCTGCGTACTCGGCTCAGCTGAGGCGCAGGCAAGATGTCGCCCGTCCAGGCGTCTTTAAACAGCGCGTGGGTATGCGGGCGACGCACGTTGGCACCGCCATCGTTCTGTCGGAGCAGCCAGGCGGCGTTGTCTAGCGATTCGTGTGGGCTGGACGAAGCGGGCCAGGGCAACCCTTCCACCGGTTCGCCCACGTGGGTGCTCAATACCCGCTGCACGAGCTCTTCGACGACGCGGCTGGCGGGCGGAAGGGCGTCCGCGCGCGGACGCAGCGTCAGTGCCCAAGCCCGTAGCCGGTTAATCGACGCGGCCATACCCGGCAATTCGCGCAGCAGCCGCTCGTCGCTCGCTTGGGCCTCCAGCATCAGATACAAAGCCAGGCTGCGAGGGCAGGGCGCGGCGGCCACGTGTTCGGCACTACCACGCAACACTCGGCAGCTTTGCTGCAAGGCGATGGTTCGGAAGAGCTCGCCGGCTCGCTGCCGGTACTGCGCCTCTTCAGCCGCCGCGTCGCCCTGAGCGCCCGAGCCGGCACCTATCTTCGGCACGGGCACCGGCACCGCCAGCTCCATGGGCAGCCACAACGACCGCCCGTCGGTGCAGGGCACGGCCAAGCCCGATTGCCGGACGTCGTGCCGTCGGAACAAGCGGGTCAACAGGGTCGGGCGGGCCGGCAGGTGGGCCACCCGAATGGGTAGGGTGAAGCCGTGTACGGCGTGGATCAGCAGGTCGATGCGCTGGCGCACTTCCGGCAGGCACAACGGTGGTAGGCCCTGCTGCTTGCCCCGATGCTTAAGCCACAAGCGACGGATATGAACGGTGGCGTAGCGGGCAACGTCGTTAACAACGTCTTCGGCTTCAGCCATGAAACACCCTACGACTCGCCATCAGGCGAAGGGGAGGTCGAGCAAGTCGTTCATGGCATCCACCAAGCCGGCGTCGTCGGAAAGCGGCGATACCAGGGCGACCTGGCAGGCGCGTTTAATGCGGATGCCCCGGGTCATCAACTGGGCGGTGGCCACGAGCAGCCGCGTGCTGGGGGCTTCGGCCAACCCCCGATCCTGAAAACTGCGCAGCTTGCCGACCAGTGCCACCAGCGCGGCGGCGTCGGCCTGGTTCACGCCGCCTTCACGCATCACGATGTCGATTTCCCGCTCAGGCGTGGGGAAGTCGAAGTCGAGCGCCACGAACCGCTGGCGGGTGCTTGGCTTCAGATCTTTCATCATGCGCTGATAGCCCGGGTTGTACGAAATCACCATCTGAAACCCTGGGGCGGCATGAAGCACTTCGCCCGTTTTATCGATGGTGAGGGTGCGGCGGTGGTCGGTAAGCGAGTGCAGCACCACGATGGTGTCTTGCCGCGCCTCGACAATTTCGTCGAGGTAGCAGATGGCCCCCATGCGCACGGCAGTGGTAAGCGGGCCGTCTTGCCACTGCACGCTGTCTTGCCGAATGAGATAGCGGCCGATCAGGTCGCTGGCGCTCAAGTCGTCGTGGCACGATACGGTAACCAACGGGCGCTGCAGTTTCCACGCCATGTGTTCCACAAAGCGGGTCTTGCCGCAGCCCGTTGGGCCTTTCAGCATTACGGCCAGGCGATTCTCATGGCAGTGTTCGAACAGCTCTACTTCATCGCGCGTTGGCAAGTAAAACGGCTCGTCGACGGGCGGCGCATGCAGCCCGTCGCCGTGTTGCCATTCCTGCACGTCAGCCAGTTTGTTCATTCAGGCGTCCGTCTCGTGCCGTTACGGGCCGGGTGGCGTCGTACTGGCTGGGGCCGCGCGGCGGCATGGCACCGGGGAAGAGGTCTTGCTCGTCAACCGGTTCAAAGCGCGGGGCCTGCCGGAAGAAGTCGTAGATGAAGAGCAATACCCCAATCGCGAAGATCGACGCCGTGATGATCAGCATGACAAAGTGAATTTGAATCTTCAGCTGAACGTCGAGGTAGCCGATGCCCATTACGCGTTCCAGG
>CAZPYF010000122.1:0-7152 GCA_964590015.1 uncultured Burkholderiaceae bacterium | reverse complement strand
GCCTACGCGACACTCGCGTCCGCCCCGGTGAAGCTGTTAATTGCCACGTATTTCGACCGTCTGGGCCACAATCTGAACCTGGCGGCCGAGTTGCCAGTAGCAGGCGTGCACATTGATGCAATCAACGCCGCCGACGAGATCCCGGAGCTGCTGCGCCGCTTGGGAACGGAGCAAGTCCTGTCGCTGGGCGTCGTGAACGGTCGCAATGTCTGGAAGAGCGACCTGACCCAGCTGCTCGACGAACTCGAACCCATCGCCGCACAGCTCGGCGACCGACTGTGGATCGCACCATCCTGCTCGCTGCTGCACGTTCCCACCGATCTTGAGCTGGAAGCGGAGCTGGACGACGAGATACGTTCATGGCTGGCGTTTGCCACTCAGCGTCTGGAAGAGATACGAGTGCTCGGGAAGGCGTTGAATCATGGCCGAGAGGCGGTTGCCACAGAACTGGAGCAGAATCGTGAAGCTTTGCAAACGCGTCGAACGTCCACGCGAGTCCACAACGCCGCCGTTCAGAAAGCAGTCGCTGACGTAACCCCGGCGCTAGGCGAACGCCGCAGCCCTTATACAAAGCGGGCGGCCATTCAGGCTGACCGGCTCAACTTGCCACTCTTCCCCACCACCACCATCGGCTCATTCCCACAAACGCCCGACATCCGTCGCGTGCGACGCCAGTACAAGGCGGGCGAACTCGACGACGCGGCGTACCGAAAAGCGATGGAAGCGGAAATCGAACGCTGCATTCGCGAACAGGAACAGCTCGGCCTCGACGTGCTGGTGCACGGCGAAGCGGAGCGCAACGACATGGTGGAATACTTCGGCGAACAACTCGACGGCTTCGCATTCAGCCGCCATGGGTGGGTGCAATCGTACGGTTCGCGCTGCGTCAAACCGCCGATCCTGTATGGCGACGTGCAGCGGGCACGCCCCATGACCGTGGAGTGGATACGTTACGCGCAGACGCTTACCAGCAAGCCTGTGAAGGGAATGTTGACCGGCCCCGTTACCATTCTGAACTGGTCGTTCGTGCGCGATGACCAGCCACGTTCGGCCTCTTGTCTGCAGGTTGCGCTGGCCATCCGTGCCGAGGTACAGGATCTGGAACGCGCCGGAGTATCGATCATCCAGATCGACGAAGCGGCATTGCGCGAAGGCTTGCCGCTACGCAAATCGGAATGGAAAAACTACTTAAGATGGGCGGTCGACGCCTACCGGATCGCCGCCAATGGTGTGGAAGACTCGACCCAGATCCACACCCACATGTGCTATTCGGAATTCAACGACATCATTGCGTCGATCGCCGATATGGACGCCGACGTCATCACTATCGAAACCTCACGATCCGACATGGAGCTTCTGGAAGCGTTCGACACCTTTTCGTACCCCAATGACATCGGGCCGGGGGTCTACGATATTCACTCGCCGAATATCCCCGATAAGGAGTCGATCATCGACCTCATACAGAAAGCCGGTGAACGAATTCCGGTACGGCGGCTCTGGGTGAACCCCGATTGCGGGCTGAAGACACGCCGTTGGGAAGAAGTGACGCCCGCGCTGCAAAACATGGTGAATGCAGCGCAGGAGCTTCGGGAAATTTACTATCGCAGCTAGGCGTCACGCCCGTGTGGCTCGTGCAGGTTCAGCACGGGCCCACTCGGCACGATGCCGTTTGGGTTGATGCTGTGATGGCTGCGGTAATAGTGCTGCTTGATGTGCTCGAAGTTCACCGTATCGGCCACTCCGGGCCACTGATACAGCTCGCGGGTATAGGGCCACAGGTGCTCAAAATCGGCTAGACGCTTCAAGTTGCACTTGAAGTGGCCGTGATAGACCGGGTCGAATCGAATCAAGGTGGTGAACAGGCGCCAGTCGGCTTCAGTGATTCGGTCGCCTAACAAATAACGGCGCGTGGCAAGGAGGGCATCGAGTTCTTCAAGACACTCGAACACCCCTGCCACCTCTTGTTCGTATACCGCCTGCTCAGTGGCGAACCCCGCCTTGTATACGCCGTTATTCACGGCGTCGTACACCCGTGCGTTTATGGCATCGATTTCGTGCAGCATGTCGGCCGGCGCATAATCGCCCGGGGTTGCGCCCACTTCATCAAACGCCGAATTAAGCATGCGAATGATCTCGGCCGACTCGTTGTTGACGATGGCGTCGGTGTGCAGATCCCATAGCACCGGCACCGTGACTCGCCCGCTATACCCGGGCTGCGCACGCAAATACACCTCGTATAGATAGTCGGCATTGCCCACCGGGTCGCCGACCACGCCAGGTGCCGGCTCGAAGGTCCAGCCGTTCTCACCCATATAAGGATTCACAACCGACACGCTGATCATGTCTTCCAGGCCTTTCAGCGCCCGGAAGATCAACGTACGGTTGGCCCAGGGGCATGCCAGCGACACGTACAGATGGTAGCGCCCCGGTTCGGCCTTGAAGCCGCCTGAACCGGTTGGCCCGGCCGCGCCGTCGGCAGTGATCCAGTTGCGGAACTGGGCATCGCTGCGCACGAAGCGGCCGCCCGTCGACGACGTGTCGTACCACTGATCATGCCACTTCCCGTCTACCAACAATCCCATTTCCGCCTCCTATAAAGTTGATGCAGTCAAACAGCACACGCGTGCTTACTCGGCCACCGCCTCTAGCGAAATGTCGATGGTCACTTCGTCGCCCACGCCGGGCGCAAACTTGCCTGCGTTGAACTCAGTACGCGAAATCACGGTCGTGGCGTTGGCGCCGACAGCGTCTTTCTTCAGCATGGGGTGCGGGCCGTTGAAGAACGAGGTAACGGTCAGAGTAACGGGCTTGGTGACGCCCTTGATCGTAAGGTCGCCTTCGATCGTCTTAGGTGCATCGCCCTCGAAGTTCACCTTGGTGGACTTGAACGTAGCGGTCGGGAACTGAGCCGTGTCGAGGAAGTCTTCGCCCTGGATATGGCCGTTGAACGCGTCAAAGCCGGTGTTCACTGAGGTCATGTCGATGGTGACGTCAACGCGGGCGTCTTTCGCTTCCTTGTCGAGCACAACGGTGCCGCTGGTCTTCTTGAAGCTCAGAACCTGCTTCGACAGGCCCATGTGGTTATACGAGAAGCGCGGGTAGGTATGGCTGGAGTCGATGGAATACGTTTGCGGGGCGGCGATGGCCTGGCCGGCAAAGAAAACGGCAAATGCTGTAGCGATCAGTGTTTTTTTCATAGTGAGTCCTTAATGTTTAAAACGGGTTAATTGAAGTTGCGAATTTAGGGCCGCGCAACGATGTGGAAGCGAATCTCGATCTCGTCGGCCACAATGCTGACATCCTTCCACTCCCCTTCGCCCACCGCGAATTCAGAACGCTGGAAACCGAAGCTTCCGTCGAACACGCCCGCTTCACCTTCTTCCTTGAACGTGAATGGAACCGTGATTTCGCGGGTATTACCCTTTATCGAAAGGTCGCCCGTAACCTGATACTGGCCCCCGCCCAGGTCTTCGACCTTCTTCGAGGCAAACGAAGCAACCGGGTGTGCGTTCAACGCGAGCCACTCTTCCTTTTCGAGTTCGGAATTGGCTTCAGCATAGCCGGCATCGATGCTCGAAAGCGGCACTTCGATAACGACCTTGGCTGCATCAGGCTGTGCCGGGTCGAAGCTCAGCTCGGTGGCGCTCAGTTTGCTGAACGCGCCGTCCATCTTCACATTCATCTGGCTATAGCCGAATGAAAGACTACTGGCCTCGGCATCCAACGATGTGTATTCGGCCGCCGCAGCACCGCCCGACACGCTAAGCCCGAGGGCTGCCGCTAGAGCAAGCGGTCGTAAAAAAGGTAAAACGTTCATTGATAAATTCTCCGTTAACCGAGGAAGGGCAGCATACGCGCCAACACCCCGTCTCTCTTCGCAAAGTGGTGGTACAGCGCCGCAGCCACATGGCCTATGACAGCGACCAGCAACGTGTAGTTCAGTATCACGTGCAGATCCTGAAACCGCTCGCCGAGCTCGGCGTTCTTGCCAACCAGCTCGGGTAACTGCCAGATGCCGAACCACACCACCGGGAAGCCTTGCGCTGAGCTCATGAGCCATCCGCTGATCGGTATTGCCAGCATCAAGCCATAAAGCCCCCAATGCCCTAAATGGGCGAACCGCTGTGCGGCGGTGCTCATGTGGGCCGGCAACTCGGGCACACGGTGAGTCAGCCGCCAGAACAAACGAAACACCACGACCAAGAACAGGCTGACACCCGCCCATTTATGCCACGAATACAGCTTTAGCTTGTTAGGCGATAGCGATAAGCCTTCCATATAGAAGCCCAACGCGAAGGTGCTGATCAGGCCCAATGCAAGCAGCCAGTGCAGAAATATCGCGGTTCGGGTGTAGGATTGGTTCATGTCAGTGTCGTGTGATTAGGTTCATACCGGCACGTGCCAAGCATGGCCGGCGCTGTGTTGATATACGTATTCTATTGAAAACAAATACGAAGAAAAACAGCCAATATGAACTATCATGATTCCATAAATGGAACAATGAGCGAGCCACGATGACCGCAATCAGCCTTTACGCGAATGATCTGATCCTCTTTGCCCATGTGGTCGACGCCGGCAGCTTCACCCGGGCGTCGGAGCTCACCGGGCTACCCAAATCCACGCTGTCGCGCCGGTTGTCCGAGCTCGAGAATCAATTCGGCGAGCGGCTCATGCAACGCAGCACCCGCCGGCTAGTGCTCACCGATTTCGGCGAAACCATGCTGCAGTACGCTCGCCGCCTCGTCGACGACACCGAGGCCGCCACAGCGCTTGCTTTACATCGCCAGGTCGCACCCCAAGGCACCTTGAGGGTGTCGCTGCTGCCGGAATTCCGCCAGTTGTCGATCGTTGAAGTGGTCACGGAATATTCCCGACGCTATCCCAATGTTCGTCTGGAACTCGATCTTTCGGCACGACGCGTTGACCTCATTGCCGAACGGTTCGACGTGGCCGTGCGCGCCGCGACGCAACTTCCCGACGATAGTTCGTTGGTCGCCCGCCAGATGACCGTTTTGAATAACGGGCTCTACGCCAGCCCGGCGTACCTCAAGCGCCACGGTACGCCGCAGGCGCCCGCTGATCTGCTCGACCATGTCGGGCTGGTGCTCGTAACGGGCGGGGGCGAACACCTGATCTGGCGCCTGACTAAAGGCACGGAACGGTGGGAGGGCTTGCCGTTGCATACGCTTTCGGCCAACTCGTTGGGCTTGCAGCAAGCGTTGGCCGCGCGAGAGCTCGGCATTGTCGGTCTGTCGGAACGCTACGCGGCTCCGCTCGTTGAACGAGGGGTGATCCAACGCATCTTGCCCGACTGGAACTTGCCCGCTTCAACCGTCTGGTGTGTGACGCCGGGTCGCCGATTGCTGCCGCAGCGCACCTTGGCATTCATTGAGGTGTTCAAAGAGGTTCTGGCGAAGAACCCCACTGACGCCTACGTTGACTGAAGCCCTTGAAGCTCCGGGTTCAGGCTCAGCCCGCTTTTCGCGCTTGGGCCGTCATCAGTTGATCGAGCGCATTACCGAAGGCCCGCCTGTCCGACTGGTTCAGCGCAGATGGGCCGCCGGTGTCGATACCGGCGCCGCGCAGTTCGTCCATCATGTCCCGTATCGCGAGGCGCTCGCCAATGGTTTCAGCGGTGTAGCGTTCGCCGCGCGGGTTCAAGACCATGCCTCCCTTCGCGAGCACCTGACTCGCCAGAGGGATATCGCCCGTAATGATCAAGTCGCCAGAAGACATATGCTGCACGATATAGTCGTCGGCCACATCAAAGCCGCGTTGAACTTGTACCGCCCGGATCAAAGGCGACGGCGGCGTGCGCAACATCTGATTCGCTACCAGCGTCACGGGGCGTTTCCAGCGCGCCGCCGCGCGATACAGGATCTCTTTGATGACGGCAGGGCAGGCGTCGGCATCGACCCAGATCTGCATGGCTCAGATTTTCAGTGCGTCGGCCAGCAACGTGTTGATCAAATCATTCACGCTGACGCTTTCCGTCTCAGCCCGGGCGCGCAAAGCCGTGATGACAGGCTGCTGCAGCTTGATGGGAAACGACACCAGCCCCGCAGCCTGGTCGAGTCGCCGCTGCTCGCGCCGATCGGGCACAGCCGCTGCGCTGGCGAAGCGATCAGGCGGAATCGAGGCGTTGAGTTTGCCCATGATTTTCAGGGCTTTATGTTTTTCGAGGTCGGTTTTTTTCATGAAGGGTCCGGGTCAGCGTCTGTCAGGCGACAGACGAGCAGCACGCATAGTAGTTGAGAACGCTGAAAAGCGTTGGCCCGGCACCGAGCCGCAACGCGTGTGCCCGGCTTCGCTTCCGTGAACGCGGCCATTACTAACGAATACCGCCAAAGCAGCCGCGCCCCCCTTGAAGATTCAGACTTCGTCCTTATAATTAGCACTCGACCGGGGGGAGTGCTAACATTCCCCTCGGAATACAAAATCCATACATTGTTTGATTACTCACAGGAGTTCCTTCATGGCATTGCGTCCTTTGCACGATCGCGTGATCGTCAAGCGCCTGGACAACGAGCGCACCACTGCCTCTGGCATCGTCATCCCCGAAAGCGCGGCCGAGAAGCCCGACCAGGGTGAAGTCCTGGCTGTCGGCACCGGCAAGCGCACCGAAGACGGCAAGGTTCTGCCGATGGACGTCAAGGTCGGCGACAAGGTGCTGTTCGGCAAGTATGCCGGCCAGACCGTCAAGGTCGATGGCGAAGAAGTGCTCGTCATCCGCGAGGACGAAATCCTCGCCGTGATCCAGTAAACCCGACACGAAGAATCTCAAGGAATCAAAAATGGCTGCTAAGCAAGTACTTTTCGCTGACGACGCACGTACCCGTATCGTGCGTGGCGTCAACGTTCTGGCCAACGCTGTCAAGACCACGTTGGGCCCCAAAGGCCGCAATGTTGTGCTCGACCGCTCCTTCGGCGCACCCACCGTTACTAAAGACGGTGTCTCGGTTGCCAAGGAAATCGAACTGAAAGACAAGTTCGAAAACATCGGCGCCCAGCTCGTCAAGGAAGTCGCTTCCAAGACCTCCGACAACGCCGGTGACGGCACCACCACCGCCACCGTGCTGGCCCAGTCCATCGTCGAGGAAGGCCTGAAGTACGTCGCCGCCGGCATCAACCCCATGGACCTGAAGCGCGGCA
>CAZPYF010000121.1:0-7162 GCA_964590015.1 uncultured Burkholderiaceae bacterium | reverse complement strand
GCCTTGCACATGATGTAGCTCAGAATCGCGCCCGACGAACCCACCAGCGAACCGGCGATGATCAACATGGAATTATTGAGGCTGAAGCCGATACCTGCCGCCGCCCAGCCGGAATAGCTGTTAAGCATCGACACCACCACCGGCATGTCGGCCCCGCCAATGGGGATGATGATCAGCACGCCCAGGGCGAAGCCCAGCGCAATCACCAACAAGATGTCCATCCAGCTTTGCGAGTGCCAGAAGCCGAAAATGAAGAAGAGCGAAGCCAGGCCCAGTATGGCGTTCAGCGCATGCTGACCTTTGAACTGCACGGGCGCGCCCTGAAACAGGCGGAATTTGTACTTGCCGCTGAGCTTGCCGAACGCGATCACCGACCCGGTGAACGTGATAGCGCCGATGAAGGCGCCCAAGGCCAATTCAACACGGTTGCCGCGCGGAATCGGGCCACCCGGCTCGGCAATCTGGAACGCCCACGGCTCGGCCACGGCCGCCACTGCGATGAACACCGCCGCCAGGCCGATCATGCTGTGCATGAAGGCCACCAGCTCGGGCATCTTGGTCATTTCAACGCGTTGCGCCATGAGCGTGCCGACGGAACCGCCGACCAGCAAGCCCAGCAGGATCCAGCCGAGGCCCATGGCCGAAGCGGCCAGGGTGATGATGAGCCCCGCAGTGGTGAACATGGCGATGGCCATGCCGACCATGCCGAAGACATTGCCGCGGATCGACGTAGTGGGGTGCGAGAGCCCCTTGAGCGCCTGTATGAAACAGATCGAGGCAACCAGGTACAGGAAGACAACGAGATTCATGCTCATTTGGCGCCCCCTTCAACCGGCGCCTTGCGTTCCTTCTTCTTGAACATTTCGAGCATGCGGCGCGTAACCAGGAAGCCGCCGAATACGTTCACGGCTGCCAGCGCGACCGCCAGCACCCCCATCGTTTTGCCCAATGGTGTTTCTGTGAGGGCGGCGGCGAGCATGGCGCCCACGATCACGATGGCGGAGATGGCGTTGGTCACTGCCATCAAGGGTGTGTGCAGTGCGGGCGTGACATTCCAGACCACGTGGTACCCCACGTAGATGGCCAGGACAAAGATGATGAGGTTCATCAGGAGAGGCGATATCGCTTCCATGGCGCAGACCTATTCAGTGATTGTTTTGGGGCGTGGCGCGAACAAGGTTCATGCCCTGAGCACCTTGCCGTCGCGGGCCATCAGGCACGCCGCGACGATGTCGTCGTCGAGCGGCACCTGAACCTCTGTGGCTTCGGCCGGCAAGACGAGCTTGAGGAAATCAAGTACGTTGCGCGCATAGAGGCTGGAGCTGTCGGCCGCAACGAGCGCCGGCAGGTTGGTGAGCCCGACGATGAACACGCCGTGCTTCTGCACCGTATGGCCGGCTTCAGTGAGCGGGCAGTTGCCATCGCTGCCGCCGGGCCCCCGGCCCGCCGCAAGATCGACAATGACGGAACCAGGCTTCATGGCCTTGACCATGTCTTCGGTGATGAGCACAGGCGCGGGCCGGCCAGGGATGAGGGCCGTGGAAATCACGACATCGGCTTGAGCCACCCGCTTGGCGACTTCCACCTTCTGCCGATCAAGCCAGCTTTGCGGCATGGGCCGCGCATAACCGCCCACGCCCTCAGCCGCTTCCCGTTCCTCTTCAGTTTCGTAGGGCACGTCGATGAAGCGCCCACCCAAAGACTCGACCTGTTCCTTCACGGAAGGGCGCACATCTGAGGCTTCGATGACGGCACCCAGACGCTTGGCTGTGGCGATGGCCTGCAAGCCCGCTACGCCCACCCCAAGCACGACCACCCGCGCCGCCTTGATGGTGCCGGCGGCTGTCATGAGCATAGGGAATAACCGTTGGTATTGGTTGGCGGCAAGCATCACCGCTTTGTAGCCGGCCACGTTCGCCTGGCTGGAGAGCACGTCCATGCTCTGTGCCCGCGTGGTGCGCGGCGCGGCCTCGAGTGCGAAGGCAGTGAGGCCGGCATCGGCCAAGCGCTGCAGCCCTTCGGCATCGAAGGGATTGAGCATGCCCACCAGCGTGGCGCCGCGCTTCATGCCTGCAAGTTCGGCTGGGCTGGGTGGCTGAACCTTCAGTACAAGATCGGCGCCCAAGGCCACCGACGCATCGACGATTTCCGCGCCGGCGGCACGATACGCGTCGTCGACGGCGCTGGCCGCGATCCCAGCTTCCGATTGAATGCACAAGGTATGCCCCTGTGCCACCAGTTTTTTAACGGTTTCGGGCGTTGCCGCAACCCTTGTCTCTCCTGCTGCCGTCTCTGCAGGCACTCCTATCCGCATGTTTGCTCCAATGATTGAGCTTGTTATTGGTAGACACATTCGTGTCAACCTTATTGTTTACACGGGATCGCGGCCGAGCGCAACGTCAAGCGCGCAGTTATGACAGTAGGAAAGAGCGCCGAAATAAACGGGCCGGCAAGTGCCGGCCCAATGAAATCAGACGCTTAACGGATTGTGGCCGGCGGCATGCGCCTGCTCGTCGGCGTGGTAAGAAGAGCGCACCATGGCGCCCACCGCCGCGTGTGTGAAACCCATGTCGTACGCGGCTTCTTCATACATCTTGAAGATGTCGGGGTGCACGTAGCGGGTCACCGGCAAGTGGTGCGCGGAGGGCTGCAGGTACTGCCCAATGGTGAGCATCTCGATATCGTGTTCGCGCATGTCGCGCATGACTTCGAGAATCTCTTCATCGGTTTCACCCAAGCCCACCATCAGGCCCGATTTGGTGGGCACCGACGGGCGCAATGCCTTGAATTCCTTCAGCAGCTTGAGCGAGTGCAGGTAATCGGCACCCGGCCGCGCCTGCTTGTACAGCCGGGGCACGGTTTCAAGGTTGTGGTTCATGACATCGGGTGGCTCGACCGCGAAGATGTCGAGAGCACGCTGCAGGCGCCCGCGGAAATCGGGCACAAGCACTTCAATACGCGTGTTGGGCGATTGCTCGCGTACTTCACGAATGCATTCAGCAAAGTGTGCCGCGCCGCCATCGCGCAGGTCGTCGCGGTCGACCGAGGTAATCACGACGTACGACAGGCGCATGGCGCCGATACTGCGGGCCAGGTTGGCCGGCTCGGCGGTGTCGAGCGGGTCGGGGCGGCCATGGCCCACGTCGCAGAACGGGCAGCGACGTGTGCATTTGTCGCCCATGATCATGAAGGTGGCGGTACCCTTGCCGAAACACTCGCCGATATTCGGGCAAGAGGCTTCCTCGCAGACGGTGAACATGTTGTTCTCGCGAAGAATGCGCTTGATATCGTGAAAACGCGAACCCGGGGCGGCCGCCTTCACACGGATCCATTCCGGCTTCTTGAGGCGCTCGGTCTGCACGATCTTGACCGGAAGGCGCGACGTCTTGTCGGCGGACTTCTGCTTGGCGGTGGGGTCATATGTGGCAGGTCGAACCGTAGGCTCGCGCCCGGCGACCTGCTCATTCAGATTGGACATACGCTTCCTGGCTACGGGGGAGTATCAGCCATTTTAGCGCGCCCGCCTCACTCCTTCATAATGCCCCCGCCCGTCATCGGCCTTTCCATTGCGGATCGCGCTTGCCGATGAAGGCGTCGATGCCTTCCAGCACGTCTTCCGTCATCATGTTGCGGGCCATGATCGCTGCGGCGAACTCGTAGGCTTCGGATAGCGGCATGCTGCGCTGACGGTGGAACATGGCCTTGCCCGCCCGCAATGCCACGGGGCTTTTCGCGCAGAGGGTGGTCGTGAGCGTATCAATGGCGGTGTCGAGTTCATCGGCGGCCACCACGCGGTTCACTAGGCCATGACGCAGGGCGTCATGGGCGTCGATAAACTCACCCGTGAACAGCATTTCGAACGCCTTCTTCGCTTCGATGTTGCGTGACAGCGCCACCGCCGGCGTTGAACAGAACAGCCCCACATTGATGCCCGACACGGCGAAGCGCACAGTGTCGGCAGCCACCGCCATATCGCAACTGGCCACAAGCTGGCAGCCCGCTGCCGTAGCGAGCCCTTGTACCCGGGCTATGACGGGCACTGGGAACTCCACAATGGTCTGCATCAGACGGCTGCACTGGCGGAACAGGGCCAGATAGTAGTCGTGGTCGCGGTGCGCCTGCATCTCTTTGAGATCATGGCCGGCGCAAAATGCACGGCCCGACGCCCCCAGCACGACGCACTGCAATTGCTCATCGGTAGCTGCAGCATCGAGATGGCCTTGCAGCGCCTCGATGGTCTCTTGCGAGAGGGCATTGAACTGCTCGGGTCGGTTTAGCGTGAGGGTGAGCACCCCTCGGTCGAATGAACGTTCTACCCGGGTTTGAGTCGTATTCATTATCGTCTCCGTTCGTGGCCGGAAATCAGGAATCGAAGGTGGCTTCAAGCCGGGCACTAATGGCGTCGGCCGCTTGCGCCACACTGCATGCTACTCCGCAACTACGCAGATCGACCGTTGGCAGCCCCTCGTAGCCACAGGGGTTGATACCCTGAAACGGTGCAAGATTCATGGCGACATTGACGGCCAGGCCGTGGTAGGCGCGGCCATTACGAATCTTGATGCCCAGCGCTGCAATTTTCGCGAGGTCTCGCCCATCGGGGGCGTATCGGCCTTGCGAGGTATCGTAAGGAACATAGACGCCGGGCGCGCCGGCTTTGCGGCAGGCGCCCGGTAAGCCAAGGTCGGCCAGTGCGCCAATGATCACATCTTCAAGCTGCTCGACATACTCCTTCACGAACAAGCCTTTGCGGCGCAAATCGAACAAACAATACGCCACGATCTGCCCGGGCCCGTGATACGTGACCTGGCCTCCCCGATCACACTTCACCACCTCAATATCGCCTGCATTCAGCAGGTGTTCGGAACGCCCCGCCTGCCCGAAGGTATAAACGGGCGCATGCTCAACCAGCCAGACCTCGTCGGGCGTGTCGGGCTGGCGGGCTTCGGTGAACTCGCGCATTGCTTCCCAGACCGGCTGATACGCCGCATGCGGGGGCAGCCAACGAATCTGCATGGCTTACAGAACCACGCTCACCATGGGGTGACCATGCAGGGCGCGATACAGGGAATCGAGCTGCTCGCGCGACGTCGCGCGGACGGTGAATGTGGCGCTGATGTAATTCCCACCCTTGCTGGCGCGCATCTCGACCGTGGCCGGATCAAAGCCGGGGTCATACTGCAGCACCACCGCCGTGAGGGTCTGCGCGAACTCGGGGTGCGCCTTGCCCATCACCTTGATGGGAAAGTCGCTGGGGTATTCAATGAGCGATTCTTCGGGGGGTATCGCCTTCATGCTGTTCCTGCCTCAATGGCCGCGATGGCGTCGTCGTAGGCGGCGCGCAAACGCGTGTAGACCGGCCCAGGTTGACCGTCGCCCACCGGCTGATGGTTGTAGCGCGTAATGGGCAGAATCTCTTTGGTGGCCGATGTAAGCATGAGCTCGTCGGCCGAAGCGACTTCGTCGGCGTTCACCGGGCGCGACTCAAAAGGAATACCACATTGCACGGCGAGCGCTTCGATAAGGCTGTAGCGAATGCCTTCGAGGATGTAGCGGTCGCGTAGCGGCGCAACGAGGGTTCCGCCCTTGGCCACCCAGATATTGGCCGCTGAGGCTTCAGTGAGCTTGCCATCGCGAAACTGAATCACGTCGTCGACGCCGGCTTCAACCGCCGCCTGGCGGGCCAGCACATTACCCAAAAGAGAAATCGCCTTGATATCGCAACGCTGCCAGCGCTCGTCGGGAATGCCAATCGCGCTCAAGCCGCGCTCACGCAGCGCGGCATCGGGGCGTTTGAAGGGCGAGACCATGCAGAACACCGTGGGTTGCACGCCGGCCGGAAACGCGTGATCGCGCCTAGCCACACCGCGCGTGACTTGCATGTACACCATGCAGTCGTCCAGGCCCGAGCGCCGGATGAGTTCGTGAATAATGGCTTCCCAATCCGCACGCGCCATGGGGCTGGCGAGGCCTATGGCGTCCATGCTTCGATCGAGGCGTGCCAGATGTTCAGCCATGCGGAACGGCCGGCCGCCATAGGCCGGCACCACATCATAGATGCCATCGCCGAAGATGAAGCCGCGGTCGAGCACGGATACGCGGGCGTCGGCGAGCCGTATGTACTCGCCGTTCAGATAGGCGACGGCGTTGGGATCAACGTCGGGAATCATGGTTACCGCCCCTGCCTACTCGAACATCAACCGAGCTTTGTCGATGATTCGGCTGAAGAAGCCGGCTTGCGGCACATCGGCCAGTACGTGTAGTGGCTCGGAACGCAACACATGACCGTCGAGCGACAACGACACCTCGCCGACCCGCGTGCCCTTCGAAAGCGGCGCAATCAGCGGCTGACCATATTCGGCCACAGGGCGCACCTGGTCGGCCTTGCCGCGTGGAACAGTGACCCACACCGGTGCGTTGGAACCTAAACCTACGGTTTCGACCTCGCCTTCCCACACGCGCGCGGTGACCATGGCACGCTCGTTGTCGTAGAGCTTGACCGTGTCGAAGTTCTGGAAGCTCCAGTTCAGCAGTTTGAGGCTGTTTTCGGCGCGTGCCGAATCACTGGCGGCGCCCACCAGTACGGTAAGCACCCGGCGCTCGTCGCGCTCAGCCGTGGCAATAAGGCAATAGCCGGCGGATTTCGTGTGCCCCGTTTTCAGGCCATCGACAGTGCTGTCGGCCCAAAGGAGGCGATTACGGTTGTTCTGCTTTATGTCGTTGTACGTGTATTCCTTCTGGCTGTAGTAATGCACGTACTGAGGGAAACGGCTAATGAGGTTCGACGCCAGCTTGGCAAGATCGCGTACTGTTGTGAGGTGATCGGGGTGCGGAAGCCCGGGCGAGTTCACGAAGTTTGTGTCGTTCAGGCCTTGGCGTGCCGCTTCCTCATTCATGAGGGCGACGAAGGCCGACTCACTGCCGGCAATGGCCTCGGCCAACGCCACCGTGGCGTCGTTGCCCGACTGCACGATCAGGCCCTGCAGCAGGTCGTGCACCGACACCTGTGAGTTCGGCTTGATGAACATTCGCGACCCTTCGGTGCGCCACGCATTCTCGGAAACATGCACCGTTTGTTCCAGAGTAAGCCGCTTCGATTCAAGCGCCTCAAACACCAGGTAGGCCGCCATGATCTTGGTGAGCGAGGCCGGCTCGATGCGTTCGT
>CAZPYF010000120.1:0-7213 GCA_964590015.1 uncultured Burkholderiaceae bacterium | reverse complement strand
CCAGGTATGCACCGGCCACATCGGCACCTTCACCGCGAACGCAGCCAGTAATGCCAGGAAGATCAGTATCTGCGGCGTATGAGCCAGGGCCGTTTTGTGCCAGGTCAGGATGTCGAACGAGCCGCCCGACACATGCCACAGGTAAATGAACGCCACCAGCATGAGTAGTGAGCCCAGCAGCGTATACAGGAAGAACTTGAACGCCGCATACACGCGGTTCGGCCCGCCCCATACCCCGATGATGAGATACATGGGAATGAGCGTGGCTTCGAAGAACACGTAAAACAGCATCGCGTCGAGCGCCGCGAACACGCCGATCATGAAGCCCGACAGAATCAGGAAGGCCCCCATGTATTGCGAGATCCGGCTGGTGATCACTTCCCACCCGGCCAGCACCACAATAATGGTGATGAACGCTGTGAGCAGCACAAACCACACCGAGATGCCATCGACGCCCAAGTGATAATTGACCGCGAAACTCTCGATCCAGGGCGTTAATTCAACGAACTGCATGTTGGCCGTATAGGGGTCGAAACCCGTATACAGCGGAATGGTCACGATGAAGCCGAGCACCGCACCGACCAGCGATAACACCCGCGTGAGTTCGGGCCGGTCGTCGCGACCCACCAGCAACACCAGCAGGCCGGCCACGATCGGAACGAAAATCGCAAGCGTTAACCATGGAAATGTAGAAGACGCCATATCGCTAGCCATCAGTGAACCGTGAGCACGAAAAAGGTTAATAGAGCCATAATCCCGATGATCATTGCAAAGGCGTAATGGTAGATGAAGCCGGACTGGAGCCGTCGGCTGACAGCCGCCACCCACCCGACCACGCGCGCACTGCCATTCACCACCAGTCCGTCGATCAGGCTACGGTCGCCCGTTTGCCAGAAGCCGTGGCCCAGGCAACGGGCCGAACGCGCGATGACCTGCTCGTTGAACCAGTCGGCGTAGTACTTGTTCTCGAGTACGCGATTGACGCCTGAGAGCGCACCGTAGATTTTCGGCGGCAGCGCGGGATTCAGCAGGTAGCAGTACCAGGCGACCACAAGGCCGGCCACCATGAGCCAGAACGGCACCGTGACAAAACCGTGCAATGCATAGGCGATCCACCCGTGCCAATGGCCCGCGAGCGTTGCCATAGCGGGGTGCTCGGGCAATACCGCAATCACGCCGTCGAAGAAGTCGCCGAAGAGAATCGGTTCGGCAAAGAACATCCCGGCCAGAACCGAAGGCACGGCCAGTACCACCAGCGGCAACGTGACCACCCATGGCGACTCGTGCGGCGTACCGCTGTGCCCGTGGTCATCGTGGCCGTGGTCGGCAGGATGCGGCGGGTTGCGGAAGCGCTCCGGCCCGTGGAACACCAGGAAGTACAGGCGGAACGAATAGAGCGAGGTAACGAACACACCAATGAGTGTGGCGTAGTACGCGAAGCTTGCGCCCCACACATTGGCCGCTCCGGCCGCTTCGATGATCTGTTCCTTGGAATAGAACCCCGAGAAGAACGGCGTACCCACCAACGCAAGCGTGCCGATCAGGAACGTGATCCAGGTAATGGGCATGTACTTGCGCAGGCCGCCCATATTGCGGATGTCTTGGTCGTGATGCATGCCGATAATGACCGAACCGGCCCCCAGGAACAGCAAGGCCTTGAAGAAGGCGTGCGTCATGAGGTGGAAGATTGCGGCCGAGTATGCCGATGCGCCCAGCGCCACGGTCATGTAACCCAGTTGCGACAGCGTGGAATACGCCACCACGCGTTTGATGTCGTTCTGGATGATGCCCAGAATACCCAGGAACAGCGCGCCGATGGCACCAATGACAATAATGAACGCCAGCGCCGTGGACGACAGCTCGAACACCGGCGAGAAACGCGCCACCATGAAGATGCCCGCGGTGACCATGGTCGCCGCGTGAATCAGTGCGGAAATCGGCGTGGGGCCTTCCATGGAGTCGGGCAGCCACGTATGCAACGGCACCTGCGCCGACTTACCCATCGCGCCTACGAATAACGCGATACACGCCACAGTAAGCAGTTGCCAGTCGGTACCGGGGAACGGCATCACGGCCAGTTCCTGGCTACGCTCGAACACTTCGCCGTAATGCATGCTGCCGGTATAGGCGAACAGCAGCCCGATGCCCAGGATAAAGCCGAAGTCGCCCACGCGGTTCACGAGGAACGCCTTCATGTTGGCGAACACCGCCGTAGGCCGGGTGTACCAGAAACCGATGAGCAGGTACGACACCAGACCGACCGCTTCCCACCCGAAGAACAGCTGGACCATGTTGTTGGCCATGACCAGCATGAGCATCGAGAAGGTGAAGAGCGATATGTACGAGAAGAAACGCTGATAACCGGGGTCGTCAGCCATGTAGCCGATGGTGTAGATATGCACCATCAGCGACACGCCGGTGACGACGACCATCATCAGGGACGACAAGTTGTCGATGAGGAAGCCCAGTTGCAGCGGCGTTGTGCCAATGACTGTCCAGGTATAGAGCACGCCGTCATAGGTATGCCCATTAAGCGTCTGGAACAGGGTAATAACCGACCCGACAAACGACACCGCCACCAGTGCGATGGTAATGACGTGCGAGCCGCGGCGCGACACGAAACGCCCCAGAAAACCCGTGCCAAAGAGACCGGTCAGCAAGGCGCCCACAAGAGGAGCCAGCGCGATCAGCAGGTAGAGACTTGGTGAATTCATAATGTGCGCAACCCCATCAACCCTTGAGCTGGTCGAGATCTTCGACGTTGATCGTGTTCATGTTGCGGAAGAGCAGCACGAGAATCGCCAGACCGATGGCGGCTTCGGCAGCGGCCACGGTAAGTACGAAGAACACAAAGACCTGCCCCGCCGTATCGCCGAACCACGTTGAGAACGCGACAAAGTTGATGTTGGCGGCCAACAGCATGAGCTCGATGGACATCAGCAGAATGATCAGATTTCGGCGATTCAGGAAGAACCCGAAGATTCCCACGGTGAAAAGAATTGCGCCGAGTATTAAGTAGTGAGCCAGAGTGAGTGTCATTCTGCTTTCCCTTTTGCGCTGCCTGCGGCGCCGGTATCACGGGGCGGCACCGGAAAAGTGGCCATGCGAACCCGATCGCGTGCGCGTACCTTGACCTGTTCGCTCGAATGGGTGCGCTTGACGTCGGTGCGCTTGCGCAGTGTGAGCGCGATGGCGGCAATCATGCCCACCAGCAGAATCACACCGCCGACTTGCACCGCGAACACGTAATCGGTGTACATCGCCACGCCGAGCGCGAGCGTGTTGTTGTAGTCGTCGGGCATGACCTTCTGCGGGCCGGCCGCATGCCAGGTCGTACCCAGCACGAACGCCATCTCAAGCACCATGATCAGCGCGATGACAATGCCCAGGGGAAGGTAGGCCTTCAAGCCGGCGCGCAGGTCGTCCATGCGGACGTCGAGCATCATGACCACGAACAGGAACATGACCAACACGGCGCCGACATAGACGATAACCAGCAGCAGGGCCAGGAACTCGGCGCCTAACAGCATCCACAGCATGGCGGCCGTGAAGAAGGTCAGGATCAGGTGCAGCACCGCCGTGACGGGGCTACGCGCAGAAACCACGCGAGCCGCCGCCACGATGAGCACGATCGACAGCAAATAAAACAGGACAGTGACGAAATTCATGAGTTGAGGTCCCGGCGTCAACGATAGGTGGCATCCGCTGCACGGCGCGCAGCGATTTCGGACTCGTAGCGGTCGCCGACGGCCAACAACATGTCTTTGGTGAAGTACAGGTCGCCGCGCTTTTCACCGTGGTACTCATGAATATGGGTTTCCACGATGGAGTCGACCGGACAGCTTTCTTCACAGAACCCACAGAAGATGCACTTCGTGAGGTCGATGTCGTAGCGAGTCGTGCGACGCGTACCGTCGTCGCGCTCGGTCGATTCGATCGAGATCGCAAGGGCCGGGCACACGGCTTCGCACAGCTTGCAGGCAATGCAGCGCTCTTCGCCGTTGGGGTAACGACGCAGGGCGTGAAGGCCGCGGAATCTGGGCGACGTGGGCGTCTTTTCGTGCGGATATCTCAGGGTGACTTTGCGCTTGAAGAAATATTTTCCGGTAAGACGCATGCCCTTGAGCATTTCGGTCAGCATGAGGCTGCCGAAGAAATCTTTGATAGCTAACATAATTGGCTCCCGGTTCCTATTGCCAGATGTTCCAAGGCGTCTGCATCCAGATCGCCACGACCACCAGCCAGACGCCGGTGAGAGGGATGAACACCTTCCAGCCCAGACGCATGATCTGGTCATAGCGATAGCGCGGGAAGGTGGCACGGAACCACACGAAACAAGACACAACGCAGAAGGTCTTGAGACCCAGCCACAACCAACCCGGAATCCAGGTGAGTGGCGCGATCTCGATGGGGGGCGCCCATCCGCCGAGGAACATGACCGAAGCCATGGCCGACAGCAGAATCATGTTGGCGTACTCGCCCAGGAAGAACAGTGCGAAGCCCATGCCGGAGTACTCGACCATGTGGCCGGCCACGATTTCCGATTCGCCTTCCACCACGTCAAACGGGTGGCGGGCGGTTTCAGCAACCGTGGAAATCACATAGATGACGAACAACGGCAGCAGCGGCAACCAGTTCCACGAGAGGAAGTTGATGCCATGGTCTGCGAACCAGCCTCTGCCCTGCCCTTCGACGATGCCCGACAAGTTCAAGGTACCCGACACCAGCAGCACGGCAACCAGCACAAAACCGATGGCCAGTTCGTACGACAGCATCTGAGCGGCCGCGCGCAGCGCACCCAGGAAGGCGTAGCGCGAGTTGGACGCCCAGCCCGCAATGATAATGCCGTAGACACCAATAGACGTGATGGCCATGATGTAGAGCAGGCCGGCGTTGATGTCGGCCAGCACCACCTCGGGGCCGAACGGCACCACGGCCCATGCCGCCAGAGCGGGCATGAGGGTAACGACCGGCCCCAAGATATACAGCACCTTGTTGGCCTTGGTGGGGGTGATGACTTCCTTCGTGAGCAGCTTGAACACGTCGGCGAACGGCTGCAGCAGCCCCCGATAGCCGATACGGTTCGGCCCCAGGCGCGCGTGCATGAAGCCGATCATCTTGCGTTCCCAGTAAGTCAGGTACGCCACACAGATGATGATGGGCAACGCGATCGTCATGATCTTGACCACTGTCCAGACCACGTACCAGGCGGTGGGCCCCAACAGATTCGTGCCATACGATTGAATTACGTTCAGCCAATCCATCACGCACGCTCCACGTTCAGTCGGCCTTCGGCGAACCCAAGACCCAGCGTTTCGGGGAACGCGGCGGCAATGCGCACACAGCCCGCCGCCACGGTGTCATCGAGCTGTGCCGGCAGCGACACCTGGCCGTGTGCCGAGCTGATGCGCACGGCATCACCCGACTCGAGGCCGAGCTGCAGCAGAGTGGCGGCCGCCATGCGGGCACGCGGTGCCTGCGACGCGATGGTTTCCTGCAAGGGTACCGAACGCCGCACGATGGGGTCAGTGCGGTAGATAGGAACATCGGCCACGCGCTCGAGGCCCTGTTCTGCCTGGGCTGCTGAGCGCCCGGGAGCGGCCTTGATCACGTTCGAGAGCCGGCCATCGATACCGCCGGCGATGGCGGCATCACGTACCGTTTCCGAGCTTTCGTCGTCGAAGCCTTGCAGCTCGAAGAAGTTGCCCAGAACTCGCAGCACCTTCCAGGCGGGGCGTGTGTCGCCCAGCGGAGCCACTGCGGCTTTGAAGCTCTGCGCACGGCCTTCGGCATTCACGAAGGTACCGGATGTCTCGGTGAACGGCGATACCGGCAACATGACATCGGCCCATTCTTCGGCGGCAGAGCGGTAAGCCGTAAGCGCGACGGCGAAACCGCTAGCCTTCAGCGCTTCAACGGCCTGGGCGCCATTGGCGGCGTCCATGGACGGCTCAGCATGCAGCACGAAGTACGCCTTCAGCGGTTCGGCCAGCATTTGAGCGGCGGTACGGCCACCGTTGCGGGGCGTGGCGTCGGCCAAGTAGCCCCCTACCGTATTGCCACCATCAACGAGGAAGCCGAAGCGGGCGCCGGCCACACGAGCGAGCTCGGCCGCGTTCGCCGCCAGCAGAGACGCTTGTGCAGACGACGCAGCCATATTGCCCATGAGCACCACGCTGCGCTCGCCCGAGGCGAGAGCGGCAGCCATATCGCGTGCCGCTTCCGAAATCGACAAATCGGCAAAGGCGGCCGGAGCGGCCTGTTCACGTGCTTGCGCAACGGCCAAGGCCAGTTCGCCCAGGGCGTCGGGAATGGCGCTGGGCGCTACAGTAAGGCGACCGGCCACCGGGAACAGTGGATCGTCGGCCGCTGAATCGACGAAGAAGATCTGCGCACCGCGTTTGGCGGCCTGACGCAGGCGCTGCGCCATGAGGGGGTGGTCTTTGCGCAGGAAGGAACCCACGACCACGACACGGTCGACATCGTTCAGTTCGGCCACAGGCATGCCCAACCAAGGCGCACCGCTGAGTGCCTGGTCGAAGGCGTTATCGGTTTGGCGCAGACGGAAGTCGACGTTTTCGCTACCCAGCGAGCGGGTGAGCCGCGCCAGCAACGACAGCTCTTCGAGCGTGGCGATGGGGCTGCCCAGGGCGCCGATCTGCTCGGAGCCGAATTCTTCGCGGATCATGTTGACGGTCTGCACCACGATCTGCAGCGCGTCGCTCCAGGAGGCTTCGCGCCACTGGCCGTCTTCGCCACGGATCATGGGATGGGTCAGGCGGTCTTCTGTATAGAGGCCGTCGTACGAAAAGCGGTCGCGGTCGCTGATCCAGCATTCGTTAACGTCTTCGTTCTCGAACGGCACCACGCGCTTGACGCGATCGAGCTTCACTTGGGCGATAAGGTTGGCACCGAGGCTGTCGTGCGGGCTGACCGTGCGACGACGGGCAAGCTCCCACGGCCGGGCCGACATCTTGTAAGGCTTGGAAAGCAGCGCACCCACCGGGCAAAGATCGATGACGTTGCCTGAAAGTTCAGACTCAACCGATTTGCCGATGAAGGTCGTGATCTCAGCGAACTCGCCGCGATTGACCATGCCGATTTCCATAATGCCACCGATCTCTTCGCCGAAACGCACACAGCGGGTGCAGTGAATGCACCGCTGCATACCGTCGGTAGAGATAAGCGGCCCCATGTTCTTGGGCACCACCAC
>CAZPYF010000119.1:0-7215 GCA_964590015.1 uncultured Burkholderiaceae bacterium | reverse complement strand
CGGTTGGGACGGTGTGATGCACCGTGTCTGATGAGTGCCCTTCCCCCGTTTATGGGGAAGAGCCTTAAATTCTGGAGCGGGAAACGAGTCTCGAACTCGCGACCTCAACCTTGGCAAGGTTGCGCTCTACCAACTGAGCTATTCCCGCGTGAAGATTCGTATTCTATGCCAGATTTTGAAGCGGTGTCAAATTCCAACATGCGCCGTAACGACTCGCCCACGGGCACGCTGCGACGCAGTAAAGTAACATGTGTGGGCGCCGACGCTGGCCTTGATATTGCCTGATCGGTAGACCGCAACACGTTACACGGGGGCGGCCCCTTGCTGCACATTACTGAACAAGATCTCACCTACTACAACACGCTTGGCCTGAAATCGCGGGCCGCAGCGTTTCTGCGCCTTACCGACCATACAGCCCTCGACGGCCTTGCCGAGACGGTGTCGCGATACCCAAGGGTCGTCGTGCTCGGCGGTGGTAGTAATGTCGTGCTGGCGCCCCATATTGAGGGGCTCGTGATTCATGTTGAAACGCGCGGCGCAACGCTGGTTGATCAGCAAAGCGATGCCGTCGTTGTCGAGGTACAGGCCGGTGAACCCTGGCACCGCTTCGTCTCGACTTGTGTGCAGAACGGCTGGAACGGGCTTGAGAACCTGGCACTCATTCCCGGAACGGTTGGCGCGGCCCCTATACAAAACATCGGCGCGTATGGCGTCGAGCAGCATCAGTATTTTCATAGCCTGGTGGCTTGGGATCTGCGCCACGGCCGTCGCGTCGAAATGGGTCCGGCCGACTGTCGGTTCGACTATCGCGACAGCATGTTCAAGCGCAGCAAGCCGGGCAGATGGTTGATACTGGCCGTGCGCTATTTGCTGCCACACCGGTGGGAAGCGCAGGTCTCATACCCCGATCTGGCTCGTCATGCCGGTATCGCCCTTGCGGGCGCCGCCGTGACGCCGCAGCAGGTGTTTGATGCCGTATGCGAGATTCGGCGGGCGAAGCTGCCCGACCCTACGGAACTGGCCAATGCCGGCAGCTTTTTCAAGAACCCGGTCGTTGATGCGCCAACCTTCGCTACATTGCGCGATCTGCATCCCGGCCTTGTAGCTTACCCGTTAGACGGCGGTAAAGCGTTCAAACTGGCGGCTGGCTGGCTCATCGAGCGCGCCGGATGGAAAGGGCGACAACTCGGCCCGGTAGGCATGCATGAGCGGCAGGCGCTTGTGTTGGTGAACCATGGTGGTGCCACCGCGCGCGACATTCAGGTGCTGGCCGATGTGGTGAGGGCCGAGGTGGCCACCCGATTCGGCGTGCATCTTGAACAAGAGCCCGTGGATATTGGGGCGACTTCGTCGGAATAGAAGCGGCTCACGCCGGCGGCCGCGCCGCCACAACTGCGCCGCCACAACTGCACCGCCCTCAGTCAGCTGGCAAGCACGTCGTGCATGTCGAACAGCCCAAAATCTTTCCGCGCCAGATAGCGCGCCGCGCGCAAGCTGCCTTGGGCGTACGTGGCGCGACTGCTCGATCGATGGGTGATCTCGATGCGCTCGCCTGTGCCACAGAAATATACCGTGTGGTCACCGATGATGTCGCCGCCTCGCACCACCGAAAAGCCGATTCGGCCGGCCTCGCGTGCGCCGGTTTCCCCATGGCGGGCCCAGTCGGCGATCTGATTTAGGTCTTCGCCCCATGCATGGGCCACCGCTTCGCCCATGGCCAGCGCAGTGCCCGAAGGCGCGTCGACTTTGTTGCGATGGTGGGCCTCGAAAACTTCGACGTCGTACCCGCTATTAAGTAAACGGGCAGCCATTTCGAGCAGTTTCAGCGTGACATTCACGCCCACGCTCATGTTGGGCGCAAATACGATGGCCGTTTTTTGGGCGGCCGCTTGTATGGCCTGTTTACCGGCATCGTCGAAGCCGGTCGTGCCAATGACGCACTTTACGCCGTGTTCGATGCACGCCTGCAGGTGCGTGAGGGTGGCTTGTGGGCGGGTGAAGTCGATAAGGCAGTCGGCGTCGGCCAGCGCAGCGAGATTGTCGGTGATCGCGATGCCCGACTCGATGCCCAGGAACGCGCCGGCGTCTTGGCCGATGCTGGGTGAGTCGGGGCGGTTCAGGGCCACGGCCAATGTGAGGTCTTCGCTGTTGAGCACGGCTTCGATGAGCATGCGGCCCATACGGCCGTCGGCTCCCGCAATGGCGATACGCATTCGGTGTCCTTGAGCTGAGTTATCGGAGGGGTTCGGCGGTTTCGCCAGAAGCCGCAGGCGTGGCTTCAGTGGGCGGCGTGCGCACATCTTTCGCCGATGCGCCAGTGTCGGTCTTTTGGAACGGCTGGCGATTCGGTTGTGTATCGCCTTCCCATCGTACGAGCGAATCGCCCTCGAACCAGACGCTGAAGCGCCGTTGCTCGGTCTCGCCGTAGCCGGGCTTATGATAGTAAGGGTAGTCCCAGCGGTCGCTACGGAAGATATCTTGCAGGGTGGGCGTTCCCAACAGGAATCGAACTTGTTCGCGCGACATGCCGGGTTCTAGCCGCTCAACCTGCTCGGCCGTGATCCAGTTGCCCTGTTGGATGTTCGGGCGGTACGGGAAACCCCATTCGGTACTGCCGCAGGCAGACAGAACTAAAGCTGCGGCACCGGCGGCCACGCCAACGCGCAGCGTCTTGAAGAATGTGTTCTCATTTGTCGGCACGAAACGCCCCTGATAGTCAGAACGAGTAAAACCGTTATCATAAAGGGTATTCCAGAAACGCATGAGCGTTCGTCGCCGCCTGTTCGGTTATCACCAGCAGGCGTTCGCCCCTTAGCGGCTGTATCCCGCCAGAGTTTCCACGTATGACCGATCCCAATGACTTGAAGAATGCCGGCTTGAAGGCGACCTTCCCTCGACTTAAGATTCTTGATATTTTTCGGCGTGCCGACGATCGCCACCAGAGTGCTGAAGACGTGTATCGCACGCTTATCGCTGAAGACGTTGATATCGGCTTGGCAACGGTCTATCGGGTGCTGACTCAGTTCGAACAGGCCGGCATTCTCGTGCGCAGCCAGTTCGACGGCGGCAAGGCCGTGTTTGAACTGAACGACGGCGACCACCACGATCACCTCATTTGCACCCACTGCAACAAGGTCGTGGAGTTCAGCGACGAAAAGATTGAATCGCGCCAGTACAAGGTCGCCGACGATCACGGCTTCACGCTCGAAAGCCACACCATGATGCTGTACGGCATGTGCCCCGAGTGCGCCCAAAAGAAGGCGGCGCGATAACGCCTGTCAGCCCGTAAGCATTTCCTGAGCGTGCTGGCGGGTCGTGTCGGTGATGGTCATGCCGCCCAGCATGCGCGCCACTTCCTCGATGCGATCGCTTGCAGTCAGCGGGCGAATCTCTGAAACGGTGGCGCCGCCCGCCGACGACTTCCTGACTTCGAAATGATGAGCGCCGCGGGCCGCCACCTGGGGCAGGTGGGTGACGCACAGCACTTGATGGCGCTCGCCCAACTGCCGCAGCAGCCGCCCCACGACTTCCGCCACGGCGCCGCCGATACCGGTGTCGACTTCATCAAAGATGAGGGTAGGAACTTGCGCCGCTTGACTGGCGATGACCGACAGCGCTAGCGAAAGCCGGGCCAGTTCGCCACCTGAAGCCACCTTGGCCAGTGGCCGCAACGGTGTACCGGCATGGCCCGCAACGCGAAACTCGATGGCCTCTTTGCCGTGTGGCCCCGGGGCGGAAGGCTCTATCACGATCTCGAACGCGCCGCCCTGCATGGCCAACTCTTGCATTGCGCCGGTGACATCGTGGCCCAGGCGTTTTGCGGCCTTGTGCCGCGCCTGAGTGAGGCGATCCGCCACACCGTGATACGCCGCTTCCGCCGATTGCACCTGAGCTTCGAGGGCGCCGATGTCGGTGGCGGCTTCCGATGCGGCCAGTTCAGCGGTTAGGCGCTCGAGCAGCTCGGGCAGTTCATCAGGTTCGACATGAAATTTGCGCGCCGCTTCGAAAAGCTGAGTGACACGCTGCTCGGCTCGTGCCAAGGCGTCAGGGTCGAGTTCGAGGCGGCTTAGATAGCTGTTGAGGTCGGATACGGCTTCTGACGCCGAGATACGGGCCGACTCGAGCGCGTCGAGCACGCTCTGGAGCTGGCTGTCGTGGCGCAGAGCTTGTTGTATCTGCTGTGTAGCGGCGTTGAGAACGTGCAGAGCCGAGCCGGATTCGTCTTCCAGCAGGGCCAAAGCGCGGGTGGCGCCTTCAAGCAAGGCCTGGCCATGGGCGAGGCGCGACTGCTCATTGCTGACGGTTTCCCACTCGCCGGCTCGTGGTGCAAGCGCTGAAAGTTCGTCGAACTGCCATTGCAAGCGTTCGCGCTCTTGTTCGATCGCTTGCGCATTGCGTTGGGCGGATTGCAACGCCTGCATTGCGCTGCGCCAGTCGTGCCAGGCATTCGCCACGTCGCGTACCGTATCGGCCAGCCCCGCCTGCTGGTCGAGCAACTGCCGCTGGTTCGCTGCGGCGAGCAGCCCCTGATGGGCATGCTGGCCATGGATGTCGACAAGGTGAGCGCTGAGCTCGCGGAGCATGCCGAGATTGGCGGGTACGCCGTTTACGTAGGCCTTGCTGCGCCCCTGAGCGTCGATAATGCGCCGCAAAACCAGATCGTCTTGGGGGTCGAAATCGCGTTCGGCGAGCCAGCCTTGCAGCGATTGCGGTGTGTCGAACACTGCGGTGATGTCGGCGCGCTCGGCTCCCGTGCGCAATAGCCCGGTGTCGCCGCGCGCGCCCAACGCCAGCGAAAGGGCGTCGATCAAGATCGACTTGCCTGCACCGGTTTCGCCCGAGAACACGGTGAAGCCGGGCGAGAAGTTGATCTCGGCTTCATCGACAATCACGAAATCACGAACGTGCAGAAGGCGCAGCATGGGCGTTCACTCGATATTCACTCGATGTTTATTATTCGGGATCGCCCGACGGCCCGGGCATGTGGTTCCAGTGCAGCTTGCGCCGCAACGTGGAGAAATAGCTGTATCCGGTCGGGTGGATGAAGCGCACATTATGGTGCGCGCGGCGCACTTCGATGCGGTCGCCCGGCTGGCATTCCGACCATGTCTGCATGTCGAAGTGAACGCTGGCCCCGCTTTCGACGCGCCCCAGAGCAGTTATGGTGAGCCCGATAGTGCCATGATCGGGCAGCACAATGGGGCGATGTGAAAGGGTTTGCGGCGCCACAGGCACCAGAAGCAGGGCGCGGATGCGGGGATGCATAATTGGCCCGTTGACCGCCAGAGAGTAGGCCGTGGAGCCAGTGGGCGTGGCGATGATGAGGCCGTCGGCCCGCTGGCTATACATGAACACGTCGTCGAGCTCCACGCGGGCTTCGATCATGCCGCCTCGGCCAGCGCGGCTGAGCACCACGTCGTTCAAGGCAAGCCCAGAAAACATGACGCGGCCTTCGCGTATGACCCGGCCTTCAAGCAGAACCCGTTCTTCGGCTTCGTACTGGCCGTCGAGAATACGGGTTACGGCTTCCTGAGCATTGTGTAGCGGAATGTCGGTGATAAACCCCAACCGGCCATGGTTGATACCCACCATGGGCAAGTTATAGAGTGCAAGCTGGCGTGCCGCCCCGAGCATGGTGCCGTCGCCGCCCATGATGATGGCCAGGTCGGCCTGCGCACCGATGCCGGCGTAATCGGCTACCATGAATTCGGTTACCCCCGTGTTGCGGGCGGTGTCGGCTTCAATCAACACCTGACCCCCGGCGGCTTGAATCGAAGCTGCCAGTTCGCGTAGCGGCGCGTCGAGGCCGCTGTCTTGATAACGGCCGATCAGGGCGATGGTGTTGAAATGCATGGCGTAGGTAAGCGTGGGTTTGATGGAATAATAGAGCCGATTATAGGGTTGCGCCATGGCATGGACGCAGGGATATGGGATATATGGATGATCGAGCCAAGGCACTATTGAAAGTGCTGATAGAGCGCTATATCGCAGACGGTCAGCCTGTCGGTTCGCGCACGCTGTCGAAGGTGTTCGACCTTTCACCCGCCACGATACGTAACGTCATGGCGGATCTCGAGGATTTCGGCCTGATCCACAGCCCGCATGCCTCATCAGGACGCGTGCCGACCCCTAAGGGCTACCGGCTTTTCGTCGACCGGCTGCTGGCTGTACAGACCGTTCAGGTGTCGCACAGCGATTTCCTCGGGCACAAGCTGCCCGAGGCGGATCCGAGCCGCGCCGTTACAGCCGCCGCCTCGTTACTGTCGAACATGTCTCAATTTGCTGGGGTCGTGCTGGCGCCCAAGCGCTCGCAGATCTTCCGGCAGATCGAGTTCATACGCCTTTCCGAACGCCGCGTACTGCTCATCATCGTCACGCCCGACGGTGATGTGCAGAACCGTATTCTGTCGGTCAAGCGCGATTACCTCGAGCAAGAGCTTATCGAAGCCAGCAACTTCTTCAACCAGCATTTCTCCGGGAAGTCGTTCGAACAGGTGCGTGAATCGCTGAAGAAGCAGCTGTCGTCGTTGCAGGCCGACATCTCGCGGCTGATGCAGGATGCTGTAGAGGCAGGCACCTCCGACCCCGACCTCGATGAGTCGGTGGTGATCGCGGGGGAACGCAGGCTGCTCGAGGTGTCGGAGATCGCTTCCGACATGGAGCGCCTGCGCGGCATGTTCTCGCTCTTCGAGAAGAAAACCGACCTGCTGCAGCTGCTCGATGTCTCGAGCCGCGCTCATGGGGTCCAAATTTACATTGGCGGCGATTCTGAACTGGTGCCGATGTCCGACGTGTCGGTCATTACGGCGCCCTATGGCGTCGACGGCAAAGTGGTGGGCACGCTGGGGGTCATCGGCCCGTCGCGAATGGCCTACGAGCGCCTGATTCCCATCGTCGACATTACTGCCCGTCTGCTATCCAACGCGCTGAGCCACCACAATTCATGAGTCAGTTTCTTTCGCGGTATTTTGCCGAACCCAGCGATCCGCACGCCTTGTCACGCACGCCTCCAGAGCGTGAAAACGCCACCACGGGCGTGCTGTTCATCAATCTGGGTACGCCCGACGCGCCGACACCGGCGGCCATTCGGCGCTATCTCGCCGAGTTTCTTTCAGACCCGCGCGTCATCGAAATTCCGCAGCCGCTGTGGCAGGTGATTCTGCGGCTGTTCATTCTGCCGCGCCGGCCGCGTGCCCTGGCACCGCGATACAAAGA
>CAZPYF010000118.1:0-7236 GCA_964590015.1 uncultured Burkholderiaceae bacterium | reverse complement strand
CTCGCGGCGGTGCAGCCGTCATGCAGGGAACAGCCATGACCGCAGCGGCAGCCGGCGCATCGGCGAGTTCCAGCAATGACACCGACGGCATGCCTTGGGCCGATTACTTCGTTGATCAGCTCTTTAGAGACGGGCAGCCGAGCCCTATGGCCGACCCTCAAGCGTCCAGGGCGGAGCTTGCACGACTTGTGACCATTAGCGCGGCCCGCGGCGAAATGCCCGAGGAAGACCGTAACTATGTTGCGCGCGTCGTGGCGGCTCAGGCAGGCGTTAGCGAAGGTCAGGCTAGGGAACGTGTGGATCAGATGCTGACCGAGGCAGAGCAGATGCGTGATGAGGCTGTGCAGACCGCCCGCGATGCGGCTGATGAAGCACGCAAAGCAGCGGCTTGGCTGGCGCTGTGGGCCTTCGCCGCGCTGCTGGCGGGTGCCTTCATGGCGAGCTATATGGCCATGGTGGGTGGCCGCGCGGCGCGAGACCCCGATTGACCTAAGCCAAAAATGCCTGAGGCCCGATCAGTTCGGGCCTCAGGCGTGGTGCTTCAGCAGGAAGCAGGGTTATTTGTCGGTGTCGTCACGCTTCTTAATGATGAAGGGCGTGTCGTCCTGAGGGTGGAATGTGCCCCCCTCGACGCCTTCCGCATTCGGGTTGCCGTCGAACTGGGTGGCGCGGTCGTCTTCAGTAATTCCGTTTTTTTCCGCGTCGCGCTTGTTGGCCTTCTCAATACCTTTTTGATTGTCTCGTGCAATGTCGCTTTGTGATGGCATGGTGTTCTCCAAGTGTTGAGTCACCTGAGCTGCAGCAAGCCATAAGCCCGAGTGAAGAATCAGGTGCGAGTGATCTCGACGACCGAGGTGTCTGTATGGTGCGGGTCGATGCGTGCACCTAGCTTGTTTGCTTGAGCGCTCAACTCGAGAAGCCAGTCTTCTCCGATAGCGCTTTCGATTTCTGTGATTTCGATGGTGATGGATTTTCGGTTGCCCAGCACGGACTTCAGATCGAAACAAGATTTGCTTTCCATTGCGTACTCCATTTGGCAAGGCACCCAGGAAAGATACGCGTCGTGTAGAGTGACGATCCGCTGCCGCTGCCGCTGCCGGTAGGCGCGGCGCTTCTACGCGGGCGGTCAATGTTGATCCTAGGGGCGTCGGCTCGGAAAATTCCGTATGCCGACTAAGTGAGATGTCACGCCCCCAGAGTACGCTGTGCAAGCACGGTCAGCTAACGCTCAATTGCAAGCAGGCAACACAATTGCAAGCGAGCGCTACAGAGCGTGCGAAAACTAATCGCTGCGGTGCACCCACCACAGCACGGCCGCGAGTGCGGTTCCGGCAGCGTAAAAAAGAAAGGGAATGAGGTCGGGCGTCATGCAACTGACAATGGGGGCATGAGCCGTGATCGTCAAGAGGGCGTCTGTCAGGAACAAAAAAGCCCGCTTCAGGCGGGCTTGGCGTTCGTTAAGGCTGGCTATTCGGTTTCAAATCAGCCATTCGGTTGCATCGTGGCGCTTGGAGGCGCCGAAATTGGGCTGACATGTGTATTGCTGGGGTGACCGACGGGGCTCGAACCCGCGACAACCGGAATCACAATCCGGGACTCTACCAACTGAGCTACGGTCACCACCGTTCCGGTGCGTGTAGCCTTTTTGGCTACGGCACTTCAGAGAAAAGAGATTCTAGCATAAACCGCGAAGCCTGCTTTCGGCCGGTATGGCCATTGCCGATAGGGGTTTGCCGAGCCGGCAAAGGCCGATGTATCGTAGGGCCGCGACGCCAGCTCGGCGATCTGCCAATATCTGGCTTCTCCCATGGTGTATCGGCAGTTGCCGACAAGAAAGTTAGGAAATGATCAATGGCTCAACTCTTCGTTGTTCACCCAGAGAACCCGCAGTCTCGGCTGCTGAACCAGGCCGGCCAGCTTTTGGCCGAAGGTGGCTTGGTTGCCATTCCTACTGATTCTAGTTATGCCGTCGTGGCACGGCTCGATGACAAATCGGCTGCCGAGGCGCTCAGGCGTCTGCGCGGGCTCGATGAGCGGCACCACCTTACGTTGCTGTGTCGCGACCTCGGCGAAATCAGCCACTTCGCGCGCGTCGACAATCGTCAGTACCGGTTTCTGAAGCTGGCCACTCCAGGCTCTTATACCTTCATTCTAGAAGCCACCAAAGAAGTGCCGCGACGCGTCTCGCACCCTTCGCGCAAGACCATAGGCATTCGTGTGCCTGATCACCGCATCACGCTGGCCTTTCTCGAGGCTGCGGGTACGCCCTTGATGTCTACAACGCTGATTCCGAACGGGGAAGACGACCCTCTCAACGACGCCCAGGAAATTTTCCAGCGCTATGGCCATGAGCTTGCAGCCGTAGTTGACGGCGGGCCATGTTCCTTGGCATCCACCACGGTCATTGACCTGACCGGCCCTCTCCCCGAAGTGCTGCGGCGGGGGCAAGGCGACCTCGCGGCGGTAGGGCTCGACTAACAAGGCCCCGATGTCCGACCTTATCCAGACGATCACGGTCTATGCGCTTCCCGTGTTATTCGGCATTACTTTGCATGAAGCCGCACATGGTTATGTTGCACGCATGTTCGGCGACCCGACCGCCTGGCAGGCCGGCCGCATCAGCCTGAATCCCATTCGTCACATTGATCCGGTGGGCACGATCGTGGTGCCCCTGGTACTGCTGTTCTCCACCAAGATGCTGGGCGGCGGCGGCCTGCTGTTTGGGTGGGCCAAGCCGGTGCCGGTCGACTGGAGCCGTCTGCGCAACCCGAAGCGCGATATGGCGTGGGTCGCGCTGGCCGGCCCCGCATCCAACCTTTTCATGGCCATTATTTGGGCCATCACGCTGCGGCTGTTGGCCGAGAGTGGGGCGTCGGCCACTGACTTCTGGGCGCGTATGGCAATCGCAGGCGTGCAGGTCAACCTTATCTTGATGGCGCTGAATCTGATACCGCTACCCCCGCTCGATGGGGGGCGTATCGTATGCAGTATCTTGCCCAACCGGCTGGCCTACCAGTATTCGCGCATTGAGCCGTACGGAATCCTGATTCTGATCTTGTTGATGCTCACGGGCATGCTCTGGTTCGTGCTTGAGCCCTTTCTTTTCGTGGGGCAAGCGATCATCGAGTGGTTTTTGTGACCAACGGCGTTCAATACGGGTAAACTTGCGTGTTAGGTTCGGTTCCGAGCGCCCTCGCTTCGTGCCGATGTGTTAGTGGAGATCAACTGAAAAATGGCTAGTACGGATTCTTCGATTCCCATGTTCCAGGGCAGCATGGTGGCCCTTGTCACGCCCATGCACCCCGATGGCAGCCTTGATCTCAACGCACTCCGAAAACTTATCGATTGGCATGTGGCCGAAGGCACCGACGCGCTCGTCGTAGTCGGTACGTCGGGCGAATCACCCACGGTTGATTTCGACGAACACGCTGAGATCATTCGAATCGCTGTCGAGCACGCGGCGGGGCGCATTCCCGTTATCGCAGGGGTAGGGGGCAACTCCACCAGCGAAGCCATACAGCTCACACAAGACGCCAAAGCGGTGGGCGCACAGGCGGGTCTCTCGGTCGTGCCGTATTACAACCACCCCACCCAGGAAGGCATGTACCAGCACTTTCGCAAGATCGCCGAAACCGTCGATCTTCCGATGATTCTGTACAACGTGCCGGGCCGCTGCGTGGCTGACCTCTCGAACGAAACCACCTTGCGCCTGGCGCAGATTCCGAACATCGTCGGTATCAAAGACGCCACCGGCGACCTGGGCCGCGGCAGCCTGCTGCTGCGCGACGCACCCAAAGATTTCATGATCGTCAGTGGCGATGACGCCACCGCCGCCGCCCTTATGCTGCTGGGCGGGCACGGCAATATCTCGGTCACGGCCAACGTTGCGCCCCGCTTGATGCACGACCTGTGTCACGCCGCCATCGCTGGCGACGCGTTGCGCACACGCGAGCTCAACGCACGCCTGGCACAGCTCAACAAAGTGTTGTTTGTGGAAGCCAACCCCATTCCCGTAAAGTGGGCGTTGGCCGAAATGGGGCTCACCGAGTTGGGTTATCGCCTGCCCATGGTGCCGCTTTCCCCGCAATACCATGATCTCGTCCGTAGCTCCCTGAAAGAAGCAGGCTTACTCTGAACATGACCATCCATTTCAAGAAGACATGCAGGATCGGGTCGGCAATCGGCCTGAGCGCGCTGCTGCTGTCCGGCTGTTCCACGTTGAATCAAGCCTTGGGGCTTGAAGAACCCGTCGACTACAAAAGCACGGTCGCGGGCGATCCGCTCTCGATCCCGCCCGATCTCACTCAAGCCAACCGCGACGCGCGCTATACCGCGCCTGAAGGCGTCACTACGTTCTCGGAATATGCGGCAGCGCAATCCGACCGCCCGGCTGTCGGGCAAACCGAGGTCTTGCCAAACCAGGCGGGTATCGAGGTGAAGCGCGACGGCGATCTGCGCTGGTTGGTGGTGAGTCGGCCGGTCGAACAGATCTATCCGCAACTGCTCGAATTTTGGAACGAACAGGGATTCACCATTCGTTCTGAAGATCCGCGCACCGGCCTCATTGAAACCGACTGGGCCGAGAACCGGGCCAAGATTCCCGAGGGTTGGATTCGGTCGGCCTTGGGCGCCATCATCGACCAGGTGTTCGACAGCGGTGAGCGTGAGCGTTTCCGCACTCGTCTTGAACGCGTGGGCGATGGCCGTAGCGAAATCTATATCAGCCATCAGCACATGTACGAGCAGCCCACTTCCGACGGGGCCGCGTTCCGTTGGGTGCATGGCAAAGAAGATCCGGGCCTGAACGCAGCCATGCTGGCGCGCATGATGGTGTACCTGGGTACCGATGTGAAGACAGCATCGAGCTTGGTGACTCAAGCCGAGAAGGTCGATACCAGGCCGTCGGTCGAAGCATTGCCCGACCGCACTGCGTTGTCACTCGACGAATCATTCGATCGAGCCTGGCGTCGTGTGGGCGTGGCCATCGATTCCGCAGGATTCTCAGTCGATGACCGCGATCGTTCGCAAGGCGATTACTACATCCGCTATCTCGACGCCGACTTGGGCGAGAAGATCGAACAACAGAACTTCATTGGGCGCCTGTTCGGCGGCAAGAATACGGCCGAGCCGGTTCCTTACCGCATTCATGTTGAACAGCAGGGAGCCAGTTCGATTGTGACTGTACTGAACCAGAACGGCGTGCTTCAGGAAGACGCCACTGCGAAGCGCATTCTCTCGGTGCTCGTGGAGCACATGGCCGTCGACTGACACTTTAGTTTCAAGTTCAGAAGCTAAGGCAAAAGGCCTGAGTTCGGTACTGCACCGGCTCAGGCCTTCCTTCTTTGTGCACGGCCCGCACGCGTTCTCGTGCGCGAGCCTTTGAACGACTAGCCTTCGATGTAATGCACCCAGCCTTCAGCGATCCAGTCGCGTAGCGCCTCTTCTTCCTTCTTCTTCAGCTTGTTCAGCAGCTCCTGCGAGCACACCAGCTCGCGCTCGTTTGCGAGTCGGCGCATGCGGCTGCTGGCCTTCACCGGTGCCACTTCGCCATTGATATAGAGCTCTTTCTTCCGGTACATCATGCGCGTGCAGCGGTCGAGCACGAAGCGGCCCACGACGGGTATGGGCTCATGTTCGGGCAAAGCATCATCGCCCGGCACGAAGTCGGCGTTGTCAGGCAGTTCCGTAAGCCACTGGCCCAGGAAGCGCGCCGCGAGCTTGGGGCGGCAACGTAGTTTTCGTACGGCACCCAGTGCGGCGTCGAGCAGGTCGCTCGGCAATTCTGCCGGTGTCGTGGTGGCGGGCGCGCCGGCATCTTTGTATGTGTTGTCAAGAACCGGGCCGGGAATCACCGGCTTGGCATACAGGCCGTCATCGTTGCCCAGATTTGCCATTAGCTGATCTGACAGCGCGTGCAACATGCCGTAGGCCAGGGCGCCTTCAGTCGGCGCGCGAAATCCGATGGATAGCGTCATGCAATTGAACGTCTCGGCGACGCCGTCGTGTGCGGCATGCGGTGGCAGATACAGCATGTCGCCGGGTTCAAGCACGAATTCCTGTTCGGCGTCGAAGCGCTGCAGAATCTTGCACGGAATATCGGGAACGAGTTCAAGGTCGGCTTGCTGGCTGATACGCCAGCGGCGCCGCCCCACGCCTTGCAGCAGGAAGACATCATAGCTGTCGAAATGAGGCCCAACGCCGCCATCCTTGGTGGCCACGCTGATCATCAGATCGTCGAGGCGCGCATCGGAAATGAAGCGGAACTGCCTCATGAGCTCGGCCATGCCGTCGTCGTGCAGATCCACGCTTTGCGCCAGGATCGTCCAGCCCGGCTGGCGGGCGGAGGGCAGGCGCTCGAACGGGCCTTCTTCCATGTTCCAGCCATTGTCGTCGTGCCAGATCATGCGCGATTCCACTTCCTCGCGCTTCACCAGGTTGCGGATATCGGAAGGGCTGAGGTGGGGCTGGAAATCCGGGATGGCCTGTCGGATCAGCAAGGGCCGTTGCTGCCAGTAGTCGCTCATGAACTCACGGGGCGTCAGGCCGCCGAGCAGGGTGAGAGGCTGGTCGATATTCATCGTGCGGGGATTCCTGAGCGTAAGGCCCGGTGCGGGCGGTGGTGCTGCGGGCAAGTGTATCAAAGGCGGTTTCGCCAGCGGAGGCCGTGCGCCGAGGGTAGACGGTTCACCGCTCAGGCGTCTTGCGACTGGCCATGCAAGTCGTATAGAAGATCGAGTGCCTCGCGCGCACTGAGCTGATCGGGGTCGATCTTGGCTAGCGCATCGTACAGGGCGAGCGCGCGCTCGGTCTTATCTGTGTCGTGCGTAGACGGCCCCTGATCGGACGCGCCAGCCGCGTTCAGGTCAGGAAAATCGGAATCGTCCGCGCTGGCTGCGCTACCAAAAAGGTCGAGCTGCGGCGTGGCCACGCCCAGAGCCTCGAGCCGGGAGAGCTCGCGGCTCGCGTGCCGGATGACCGGCACCGGTACCCCGGCCCGTTGTGCCACCTGAATGCCATAGCTGCGGCTGGCGGGGCCCGGCCTCACCTCGTGCAGGAAGACGATGCCCGACGGCGATTCGGCCGCTGCAAGATGCACGTTGGCAGCGGTGGGTGCTTCGGCGGGCAGCCGCGTTAGTTCGAAATAGTGAGTCGCAAAGAGCGTGAGGGCCTGGTTGTGCGTCAACAGGCGGTGCGCGATGGCCCATGCTAGCGCGAGGCCGTCGTAGGTCGAGGTGC
>CAZPYF010000117.1:0-7260 GCA_964590015.1 uncultured Burkholderiaceae bacterium | reverse complement strand
TCGGGTGTCGGGCGAGTATGCCTACGGTCACCTGCGTACCGAAACCGGTGTGCATCGCCTTGTACGCAAGAGCCCCTTCGACTCCTCCAACGGTCGGCACACATCATTTGCCAGTGTCTTCGTTTATCCGGAAGCCGACGACTCGATCGAGGTCGAGGTGAACCCGGCCGATCTGCGCATCGACACCTTCCGCGCCAGCGGTGCCGGTGGTCAGCACATCAACAAGACCGACTCGGCTGTGCGTATCACTCACCTTCCGTCCGGCATCGTGGTGCAGTGTCAGAACGACCGCTCGCAACACCGGAACCGCGCCGAAGCCATGCAGATGCTGAAGTCACGGCTCTATGAGCTCGAACTGCGCCAGCGCATGGCAGAGCAGCAAAAGCTTGAAGACTCGAAGACCGACGTCGGCTGGGGCCACCAGATCCGTTCCTATGTGCTTGACCAGAGCCGTATCAAGGATCTGCGTACCAACGTCGAAATCTCGAATACTCAGAAAGTGCTCGACGGCGATCTCGACCCCTTCATCATCGCCAGCCTCAAACAAGGAGTCTGACGACATGAGTTCTATTGAAACCGTTGCCGTGGTTACGGGTGCGAGCCGCGGGCTTGGGCAGGCACTCGCCGCCCGCCTGCTGGCATCCGGCGCCACCGTCATCACCCTCGCTCGAAGCCGCAGCGCCCAGCTTGCGGCCACCGCGCAAGAAACCGGCGCCCGGCTGCAGCAGCTCGAAGCTGACCTTTCGCGGGCGTCTTCCATTGAGTCGGCCGCGGGCCTCATGAGTGCAGCGCTGCCCGGCCAGGCCGGCCGCTATCTCTTGATCAACAATGCCGGCACGGTCGATCCGGTTGCCCTTTCCGAAGGGCTGTTCGACGCGACATCCATAGAACTCGCCTTCAACCTGAACGTTACCGCGTCCATGGTGCTGGCCGCCGCATTTCTGCGCTCCACTCCCGCCCAGGCCGACCGCCGTATTCTCAATATTTCTTCCGGTGCCGGGCGCAAGCCCACGGCCGGCTGGCCGGTGTACTGTGCCACCAAGGCGGCGCTTGATCACTACACCCGCGTGCTTGCCGTCGAGAACCCCGGCATACGCGTCGCGGCACTGGCTCCCGGCGTTATCGACACCGACATGCAGGCGCACATCCGCGGCAGTGACCGCCGCCACTTCCCCGATCTCGACCGCTTCCTGCAGCTGCATGAACGCGGCCAGCTGGCCGACGCCGCTACCGTCGCCGGCAAGATCCTTAACTTCGCCGCCGGTGACGCCTTCGGAAACGAAGTCATCGACGACATACGCAACCACGATTGAATCCCTTTACCATGAATGAACCGACGCCCACCCCGACCGCTACCGACGAGAATCGCCTGATCGCGGAGCGCCGGGGCAAGCTGGCCCGCCTGCGCGCAGAAGGTAATGCCTACCCTAACGACTTCCAACCCGACAGCCAGGCCGCCGAGCTGCATCACGCTTACGGCGAGCTTGAAAAGGAAGAACTCGAACAGGTGGGTCGCAAAGTGAAGGTGGCCGGGCGCATGATGCTTAAGCGTGTCATGGGCAAAGCCAGTTTTGCCACGCTGCAAGACACATCGGGGCGCATTCAAATCTTCCTTGATCGCAATACGGTGGGCGAAGAGCCTTACGCGGCGTTCAAGGGTTGGGACATCGGCGATATCGTGGCGGTGGAAGGCACGGTCTTCAAGACCAACAAAGGCGAACTGTCGGTACACGCTGCAACGGTACGGCTGCTGTCGAAATCGCTGCGCCCGCTGCCCGACAAATTCCACGGTATGGCCGATCAGGAGTTGCGCTATCGCCAGCGCTACGTTGACCTGGTCATGAGCGAAGAAACACGCAACACGTTCATGGCGCGCAGCAAGGCGATCAGCAGCATTCGCGAACATATGCTGGCCGCCGGTTTTTTGGAAGTGGAAACGCCCATGCTGCACCCGATCCCCGGCGGCGCCGCAGCACGACCCTTCGTCACGCACCACAACGCGCTCGACATGGAAATGTACCTGCGCATCGCCCCAGAGTTGTATCTGAAACGGCTCATCGTGGGCGGCTTCGAACGCGTGTTCGAAGTGAATCGGAATTTCCGGAATGAAGGCGTCAGCCCACGGCACAATCCTGAATTCACGATGATGGAGTTCTACGCCGCCTACACCGACTACCGCTGGCTGATGGACTTTACCGAAACCCTGATTCGCGAGGCGGCCATTGCTGCAACAGGCAGCGCAGTGCTCGAATACCAAGGCCGCCCCCTAGACCTCGGGCAGCCCTTCGATCGGCTGACTATTGTCGAGGCGATCATGAAGTACGCACCGGGCTACACGGAAAGTCAGCTTCAGGATACCGAGTTTGTGCGCCAGGAGCTGCGCAGGCTGGGCGCCCATGTCGAAGGCCCCGTGCTTGCGCGTGCCGGTTTGGGCGCGCTGCAGTTGGCTTTGTTCGAAGAAACCGCCGAGTCGCAGCTGTGGAACCCTACCTACATCATCGACTATCCGGTTGAAGTGTCACCACTCGCTCGGGCGTCTGACACGAATCCTGAGATCACCGAGCGATTCGAACTCTTTATTACGGGGCGCGAGATCGCAAATGGCTTCTCGGAGCTGAACGACCCGGAAGATCAGGCCGCCCGTTTTCAACAGCAGGTGGAAGCCAAAGACGCAGGCGACGAGGAAGCCATGTATTACGACGCCGACTACATTCGGGCGCTCGAATACGGCATGCCTCCCACAGGTGGATGTGGCATCGGTATCGACCGATTGGTCATGCTTTTAACCGACAGCGCCAGCATACGCGACGTGATCCTCTTTCCGCATCTGCGCAAGGAAGACTGAGCACTTCACTGCGCCGCCGTTGCGCTGTACCGCCGCCCTGCGGCCCTACTGCGGCGCCATAAGTAAAACGGGAACCACAAGGTTCCCGTTTACATTTGTGCTTGTTACGAACGCGACTAGACCGTGAAGGATTCCCCACACCCGCAACTGGCCTTCTCGTTCGGGTTCACGAACTTGAAACCCTCGTTCAGCCCTTCGCGTACGAAATCGACCTCAGTGCCGTCGATGTACTGAAGCGCTTCCGGGTCGACAAAGACCTTCACGCCATGCTGCTCGAAAAGCAGATCTTCCGCATGCGGTTCATCGACGTATTCCATCTTGTAGGCCAGGCCCGAACAACCTGTGGTCTTGACCCCCAAGCGTAACCCTATGCCCTCGCCACGTTTTTCGAGGTAGCGGGCAATATGATTGGCAGCGCGTTCGCTGATGGTGATGTGGCTAGCGCGTTTGCGCTCTGCAATAACAGTATTCATACATATACCCCCTGCTTATCTTTGTAATTCCTGACGGCCATTCGAATCGCGTCTTCAGCCAGCAATGCACAGTGCAACTGAGCCGATGTGAGCTCGAGAGCCTCTGCGATGGGCTGATGCGTGAGCGAACCGGCGTATTCAAGTTCAGTGCCCTTCACAGCCTCGGCAAGCCATGAACCTGCAGCGATCAGCGCGGGCGACCCGTAGGCCTTGAAACGTGTATCGGTGATCAGGTGGTTTGGGCCAACCTGTATCTGCACCCGCAGCACACCGCCCGTTTCCTGTGTACCGGTCATTCCCGTTCCGACGTCGGTGGCGGCCTCATCGAAGCGACCGACCTGGCGCGGATGTTCGAAATGCTCGATCAATCTCTTACTGTACACCATACGCATGTCAGCTTCCTTGCATCTCGGATTCCCACAAGGGCGAGACCTCGCGCAAGCGTTGAACGACACGGCGAACTTCGAAAATGGCCGTGTCGATCTCGGCTTCGGTGGTTTCTCGACCCACACTGAAGCGTAACGAACTATAGGCCAGCTCGTTGCTGCGCCCTAACGCGCGCAACACATAAGAAGGCTCCTGGCTGGCCGAAGTACACGCCGAGCCGCTCGATACCGCAAGACCCTTCAGGCCGGCCAATAACGACTCGCCTTCCACGTGGCCGAAGCTGACATTGAGATTATGCGGTACCCGGCACTGCAGATCACCATTCAGCCAGACCTGATCGAGCGCGGATAGGCCCTGCCACAAACGATCTCGCAACGCCTGAATACGTGGCAATTCATTGGGCATTTCGAGGTGCGCCACTCGGCAGGCTTCGCCCATGCCGACAATCTGGTGCGTAGGCAGCGTGCCCGAACGGTAACCCTTCTCGTGGCCACCGCCGTGCATCTGCGCCATGAGCCGCACACGGGGTTTACGGCGTACGAAAAGCGCGCCGACCCCTTTTGGCCCGTACACCTTGTGGGCCGACATCGACATGAGATCGACGGGCCATGTCGCGAGGTCGATGGGCAGTTTGCCCAAGGCCTGCGCCGCATCGACGTGGAACACGACATTGCGGCTGCGGCAGATTTCGCCCAATGCCGCGATGTCTTGCACCACCCCGATTTCGTTGTTCACCGCCATAACCGACGCCAATATCGTATCGGGCCGTAGTGCGGCGGCAAACGCATCGGGATCGAGCAGCCCGCTGGAGGCGACCGGCAAGTAAGTCACCTCGAACCCCTGCCGTTCGAGTTCACGGCAGGTGTCGAGCACGGCCTTGTGCTCGGTGCACACGGTAACGATATGCCGCCCACGCTCGGCCAACTGATGTGCCGCACCCTTGAGCGCCAGATTGTTGGATTCGGTGGCGCCCGACGTAAAGATGATTTCTCTTGCGTCGGCACCAATCAGGCGCGCGACGTTTTCACGTGCCTGTTCGACGGCATCGTGCGCTTCCCAGCCGTAGCTGTGTGTCGTGGACGCCGGGTTGCCAAAGCGTTCCGTGAGCCATGGCAGCATGGCTTGCAAAACGCGGGCATCAACGGGAGTGGTAGAGGCGTAATCCAGATAAACGGGACGCGGGGACATCAAACCTTCCGTGAAAACGTATCAAGCAGGATGGCGGCTGAGAACAGACTCTTGACGCGCCGCCATCTGTGCCCGCGTGGCCTCTTCAAGCTGGCGCATGCGCTGCTCGTCGACCAAGTCTTGCAGCGAAACGGAATCGAGGTAGTCGATCATTTTACGATTCAACGTTGTCCAGAGATCGTGGGTCATGCATGTAGCTGCGCCGGGTTGCCGGCCAATTTTGCAGTTGCCCTTGCCCCCGCAGTTGGTGGCATCGAGCGGTTCATCGACAGCAAAGATGATATCGGCAACCGTGATGTTGCGCGCCAGCCTTGCCAGCGAATAACCGCCACCGGGCCCGCGCACACTGTCGACGAGTTCGTGACGGCGCAGCTTGCCAAAGAGCTGTTCAAGATACGAAAGCGAAATGTTCTGACGCTCGCTGATAGCAGCCAGCGTGACCGGCCCGCGTTGCTGCCGGAGAGCCAGATCGATCATTGCGGTGACCGCGAAGCGGCCTTTGGTTGTGAGGCGCATAGTGGAATTCCTTGCCCGAAAAACAGGAAAGGTACGGCCATGAATCCATGAGCACCCTGTGGCCGCCCTGTTACCAAATTATAACCAATTCCCGACTAATTTAATAGGGTAATAGGCGGGCCGGACGCAAGAAGGCCGCACGGCCAAAGAGGCGATGCGGCCTTCTTGCGAGAGTTCGCCCGCAGGTGAACCCGAATGGGTCTCAGGCAGCCTGGTATTGCAAAGCGCGCTTGCGAACCACTTCCATGACGCCCTCACAGGCATCTTCGAGGTAATCCAGCACTTTCGTGAATCCTTCGGGGCCGCCGTAGTACGGATCGGGCACCGTAGCTTCCTCGAACTCATTCGAGAAACGCATAAGGAGCATGAGCTTGTGCTGGTAAACCTTAGGGCACATTTGCTGAAGCGCAGCCAGGTTTTCCCAGTCCATGGCGAGAATCATGTCGAACTCGCGGAAGTCTTCAGCCGTGATTTGTCGCGCGACCTGGCCCGACAGCTCATAACCGCGCTTGCGCGCTGCGGCTTGCGAACGCGCATCGGGGGCTTCGCCCAGGTGATAGGCATGCGTGCCCGCGGAGTCAACGCTGATCACGCCTGTGAGACCGGCGCTCTCCACCATATGGCGGAATACACCTTCTGCGCTGGGCGAGCGGCAAATATTACCCGTGCAAACAAACAGTACCTTGGTCATCTCGTGGGCAGGAAAAGGGGTGAATGGGCATCTCGACGCCATGTTGCACTGCACCGAGAAAATAATATTTAATGGTAAACCCTAGCTCGCGTACGGGCAATACTTATCCACCCTAAATGGATGAAAGATGCTGCGACACGATGAAACGGTGCGGGCTAGTTGCACAAACCCAACAGGCATCAGTTCAGCAAGGCGCGTTCCTTCAGCCGGTTTAAGGCATCGCGCGCCGCAGCCGCCTGTTCGAATTCAAGATTGCGCGCGTGATCCATCATCTGCTTTTCAAGGCGTCGGATTTCACGTGCCAGCGCCTTGTCGTCACGCAGCAATTCCGGGGCGAAATCCTCTTCAGCGGCGCGGGCGGCGGCAGATTCGGCGGCGGTGGACATGACCCCATCGATCATTTCGCGCACGGCCTTGTGTACCCCTCGGGCCGTAATGTTGTGCTCGGTATTGAAGGCCAGCTGCCGCTCGCGGCGCCTTTCGGTTTCACTCATAGCGCGGCTCATCGAGTCGGTGATTCGATCAGCATAGAGAATGGCGCGCCCGTTCAAGTGGCGGGCCGCCCGCCCGATGGTCTGAATGAGACTGCGCTCGGAACGCAGGAAACCTTCCTTATCGGCATCCAGAATCGCCACAAGCGACACCTCGGGTAGATCGAGCCCTTCGCGCAACAGGTTGATGCCCACCAGAACATCGAAGACGCCCAGACGCAGATCGCGAATGATCTCGACCCGCTCCACCGTGTCGATGTCAGAATGCAGGTAGCGCACCTTCAGGCCGTTCTCGATGAGATAGTCAGTAAGGTCTTCCGCCATGCGTTTGGTGAGCGTCGTGACGAGTACACGGTCACCCTGCGCAATCGTACGGTGCACTTCGCCGAGCAGATCATCGACCTGCGTGGTGGCTGGGCGCACTTCCACAAGCGGGTCGACCAGACCTGTGGGGCGCACCACCTGTTCAATAATCTCATCGGAGTGTTCGGCTTCGTAATTACCGGGTGTGGCCGAAACGAATACCGTCTGGCGCATACGTTGCTCAAACTCTTCGAGCTTGAGCGGGCGGTTGTCGGGCGCTGAGGGCAGGCGAAACCCGAACTGCACGAGAGTCGATTTGCGCGACCGGTCGCCCAGGTACATGCCGCCCAACTGCCCCATGGTGAC
>CAZPYF010000116.1:0-7287 GCA_964590015.1 uncultured Burkholderiaceae bacterium | reverse complement strand
TATTGTCGATATTCAAACTTTCCCATTATAACTGCAGCGGCGACCGGGGGCATGCCGCAGGCGTTCTAGGCGCGTCGCGCCGGCTCAACCGGCCCGTTCCCGATGCAGTAGACTAGTTCCAAGAGTGACATCAAGCTGATTTGGAGCCCCGTGAACATGGAAACACAACTGGAAGCACTGCGTCGCTATACCACCGTGGTGGCCGACACCGGCGACCTCGAAGCTATAAAGCGATACCGGCCCACCGACGCCACGACGAACCCCACGCTGATCTTGAAAGCAGTACAGTCGGAAGAGTACCGCTACCTGCTCGATCGCACGCTTACCGATCACCGCAACGCCGACACCGTTGAGAAGACCAACCGGCTTCTTGTGGCCTTCGGCCGCGAAATTCTCGAGCTCATTCCCGGGCGGGTGTCGACTGAGGTCGACGCGCGGCTGTCGTTCGATGTAAACGGCAGCATCGATCGGGCTCACGACCTCATCGCGCTGTACGAACAGGCCGGTATTTCGCGCGAGCGCGTGCTCATCAAACTGGCGTCGACTTGGGAGGGCATCCAGGCTGCGCGGCAACTTCAGTCGGAAGGCATCCGCTGCAACATGACGCTGCTCTTCTCGTTACCTCAGGCGGTCGCGTGCGCGCAGGCCCAGGCCCAGCTTATTTCCCCATTCGTGGGGCGCATTTACGATTGGCACAAGAAGGCGGCCGGGGCTCAATGGGACGAAGCGTCGCATGCGGGGGCGAACGACCCGGGGGTGCAATCGGTGCGGCGCATTTACGAGTACTACAAGGCGCACGATATTCCCACCGAAATCATGGGCGCCAGCTTTCGCAACGCCGGGCAGATCCGCGCACTGGCCGGCTGCGACCTGTTAACGATCAGCCCTGAACTGCTCAACGAACTGAACGAGAACACCGAACCGCTCGAGCGCTGTCTGGAACCGGAGAGCGCTCGGCGCAATCCGCCCGCGCGCGAAGCCACCGACGAAGTCGCCTTCCGAAGCGGGCTTAACGACGACGCGATGGCCACTGAAAAGTTGGCGGAAGGCATACGCAATTTTTCAGCCGATGCGCTTCGGCTTGATGCCTTGCTGGCCTGACGCGAACCGTGTCGGTATGAAACGAAAGAAGCCCGATTCGCGCTTACGAATCGGGCTTCTCGTATAACAAGCAGGCAGGTTAGAGTTTTTCCGTGACTCCGGCCTTGGGTCGCCAGGCCAGCATGCGGTCTTCCACCAGCGACACCATGCCATCAAGCACTAAAGCACAGAGCGTCAGCACCACGATGCCGGCAAACACCGTGTTCACATCGAGCGTGCCTTCCGCCTGAAGAATCAAATACCCGACTCCACTGGCAGACCCCAGGTATTCGCCCACCACCGCGCCTACAAACGCCAGACCCACCGATGTATGCAGGCTGGAAAACACCCAGCTTGTGGCTGAAGGAATATAGACGTGACGCAGCAGCTGCTTGCGGTTGGCGCCCAGCATGCGTGCGTTGTCGAGCAGCGTGGTCGAGACCTCGCGCACGCCCTGATACACGTTGAAAAACACAATGAAGAACACCAGCGTGACCGCCAGCGCCACCTTCGACCAGATGCCCAGCCCGAACCACATGCCGAAGATGGGCGCGAGAATCACGCGCGGCATGGAGTTGGCGGCGGTGATGTACGGATCGAGCAACGCGCTCGCGCCGGGCGATAGGCCCAGCCACAGCCCGAACAGCAGCCCGAAAACGGTACCGATCACGAAAGCCAGCAGTGTTTCGGTAAGCGTGATGCCAAGGTGGTGATAGATGTTGGCCTCAGTTATGAACCACTTCCAGATCACCTTCGCCACCTCAACGGGCTGGCCGAAGAAAAAGGCGAAGTTCCGGTCTTGTGATGCCAGGTGCCATGCCACTAGCACAACCACCAGTATCAGCACCTGCCAGAATCGCAGTACGTATGGATTGGATATTCTTAACATCTCAGGCCCGCTTCTGTTGGGCATAGCCCTTCAATACTTCTTCGCGCAACACATCCCAGATCGCCTTGTGCAGCTCAACAAAACGGGGCTGGTTACGCACCTCGGCGACGTCACGCGGCCGCGGAAGGTCAATCGTGAACTCACCGATGGGGTAAGTGCCCGGCCCTGCCGATAGCACGATGACGCGATCGCTCATTGCGATGGCTTCGTCGAGGTCATGGGTAATGAACAGCACGGCCTTGCGCTGGCTCATCCAGATTTCAAGCACCTCGTTTTCCATGAGCTGGCGCGTCTGGATATCGAGGGCGGAAAACGGCTCGTCCATCAGAATGATGTCGGGGTCGCGAATGAGAGTCTGAGCCAACATGGTGCGCTTGCGCATGCCCCCCGACATCTGATGGGGGTATCGGTCTTCAAAGCCGCCGAGCCCCACACGCTTCATCCAGGCAAGTGCCCGATCGCGCGCTTCAGACTGTGCCACGCCGGCGAACTCCAGGCCGGTCATGACATTCGAGAGCGCGCTGCGCCATGGCATGAGCGCCTCGCCCTGGAACATATACCCCGCGCGGCTGTTGATACCATCGAGGGGTTTACCAAAGACTCGTACATTGCCCGATGAGGGCTGCAGCAGCCCAGCTGCCACATTCAGCAGCGTGGACTTGCCACAACCCGTCGGGCCCACCACCGACACGAATTCGCCTGGCGCGACGGCCAGGCTTGCATCCTTGACGGCGGTGTAACTTCCCTGGCCATCGCGCGCGGCGAATGTGCAGGTGATGTTTTCTAGCAGAACAGCAGCGTCAGACATTGGGGTATTTCTGGTTAGCCTTAGCCACAAAGTCACCTGTCCAGACCTTGGACAGATCGATCTTGTCGGCAGGGAAGTCAGCAATATAGGAGGCGAGCGCATTCAGCGCCGTTTTGGGCCCGTCTTCCGGCATGGTGCCATCGGGCGACAGACCCGGCTTGTTGCCCTCAAGGCACGCCTTGTAGAGCTCCACATCACCCAACAGGTAGCCTTCCGGTACTGCAGCGGCGATCTCGTCGGACGACGACTTCTGAATCCACTTGTCAGCCCGCACCATGGCGTTTGCCATGGCTTGTACAGTGTTGGGGTTCTCGGCGATGAAATCGCGGCGGGTGTACAGGCATCCCGATGGCATGTTGCCGCCGAAAATGTCTTTGGTGTCATTCACGGTGCGCGTATCGGCGATGATCGTGATGAGATCGTCTTTCAGAAGCGTGCCGATCACCGGGTCGAGGTTGGCAATGGCGTCGATCTGACCGGTGCGCATGGCGGTAATTGCGCCTGCGCCGCCGCCCACACCGATGAAGGAAACGTCGCTGGGCTTCACGCCATGCTTGGCAAGGAAGAAGCTAATGGCCATATTGGTAGAGGAACCCGGGGCCGTGACACCGATCTTCTTGCCCTTCAGGTCTTCGGGGCTCTTGTAGTCAGGCACGGTCTTCTTGGAAACGGCCAAGACGATCATCGGGGTACGGCCCTGCTGAACAAACGCGGAGTATTCCTGGCCCTTCGACTGAAGTGAGATCGTGTGCTCGAACGCACCCGACACCACGTCTCCACTGCCGCCCACTACGGCCTGCAAGGCACGCGAACCGCCTGCGAAGTCAAGAATCTTGACGTTAAGGCCTTCGTCCTTGAAGTAGCCGTTGCCATGCGCGATAGAGAGCGGGAGGTAATAAATAAGAGCCTGCCCGCCCACGGCGATGCTGACATCTTTCTTCTCGAGGTTTTGAGCGCGTGCCAAGCCTGGCATTGCGCCGGCGGCGCCGGCTACACCGGCCAATTTAAGTAGATCACGACGACTAATAGACATATTCGGTCTCCTGATTAAATTTTGCTTGCGTTCCGCCGGTTCGGAACCCTGTTTTTGACCGGTTCAATACAGATGCTTAATGTGCGCCGCGCTTACGTACCGCGCCGTTCCATGAGGGCCCAGGCGATCGTGCCCGCGTCAACGTATTCGAGCTCGCTTCCTGCCGGGACGCCTCGCGCCAGCCGGGTTACCTTGCGCCCACGAGCGCGAAGCAGCTCGGAAAGGTAATGTGCCGTGGTCTCGCCTTCCGGCGTGAAATTCGTTGCAAGTATCACCTCTTGCACCGCAGGTTCGCAAGCGCGTTGCAGCAGACGGTCGAACTGCAGCTGATCGGGCCCCACGCCTTCGAGCGGGGCGAGCCGCCCCATCAAGACGTAATAGAGCCCCTTGTAGCCATGACTCGCTTCGATCATGTTTTGGTCTGCTGGCGTTTCCACGACGCACAGCAATGCAGGGTCGCGGCGGTCGCTAGAACAGGTGGCGCAGATGTCGGATTCCGAAAAACCGTTGCACAGCGTGCAGTGGCCCACCCCTGCGACCGCGTGGCGCAAAGCGTCGCTCAAACGCGCGGCGCCCTGGGGATCGTGCTGGAGCAGGTGATACGCCATGCGTCGTGACGAGCGCTGGCCTACTCCCGGCAAGCAACGCAGCGCTTCAATGAGCGCCCGCAGCGGTTCGGGTTCGGAAATCGGCTCTTCCATCAGAACGGCAGCTTCATTCCCGGCGGAATCGGCATACCGGCCGTGACCGATGCCATTTTCTCTTGGGTCGTGGCCTCGGCTTTACGCAGCGCATCGTTGAATGCCGCTGCAACAAGGTCTTCAAGCATGTCTTTATCTTCGTCGAGCAAGGTCGGATCGATGGTGACGCGACGCACATCGTTGCGGCAGCTCATCGACACCTTCACCAGGCCACCGCCCGACTCGCCGTCAACGACGATATCGGCCAGCGCTTCTTGCGCTTTCTTCATGTTTTCCTGCATCTGCTGCGCCTGCTTCATGAGGCCGGCGATCTGACCTTTCATCATGGTGGTATTCCTGTGTTGTGATTTTCAGTGTTTCAATGGTTCAGGCGGCACGTTCAACATCGAGCGCCGCAATCGACCCGGGCATCACCCGGGCCCCGAATTCGTCGATAAGACTGCGCACGAAGGCATCGTTGGCGACAGCGGCTTCGGCTTCCTTCTGCCGCTCTGCGCGCCGCACCTGTTCAACGGCACGCGCCGTACCGGTACCGGTTGCGCCAAACTCAATAGCCAGCTTCACCACTTTACCGAAATGTTCGGTAAGCACGGTTCGCAGGCGGGCCTGCCCCTGGCGGGCGGCGAGCGAATGGATGGCGACCCGCAGGGTGATGCAATCGCCTTCCACACCCACCCATTCACTCTGGCGGGCCAACTCTGCCGCCAAGCCGGTGAGCGGCAACGAGGCTGAGAGGGCCGGCCAGTCTTGGGCCGACATGCGCGCCAGCCTCGGCGCCTTAGTCGAGGCAGCCGGCGTTTCGCGCGGCAAGGGGGCGAGCTGCGCCGAATCGAAGTCGGCATCGTCGACTACAGGCTCCCAATCACCACCGTCGTCAATGTAGCCGGACGCCACAGGCTCGGAAAAATCGCTGGAGGCGTGGTCGGGAATCGAGGCAAGCCAGGCATCGTCGGGTTCGGCCGCATCGGCGGGCTGAGTTGAGACAACGGGTTCGGCCGCATCGGCGGGCTGAGTTGAGACAACGGGTTCGGACGCATCGCCGGGCCGGGTTGCAGCGACCGGCTGGGCCGTAGCGGCGGGTTCAGCCACATCCACTTGCAGGGCCGGAGCGCCGGGGTCCGGCGCATCGTCGGGTTCGGGCGCAACAACGGATTCGGGTTGAGCCGTGTCAGCGCGCTCGTCCGTATTGACGGACTCGTTCTGTACGGGCGGCTCTGATGGTTGGGCATCACGCGAAGCAGCAGTTCCATGCGAGTCTGGCGCCTCTGACTCGACCGGCTCAGACGCCGCCTGGCGCCTCTTCGGTTCAGCAGGCTCAGTTACTGTGGGCGCCCCGACCGGTGGGCCCGACTGCACGGCCTCGGTGGATGCCGGGGCCTTCTCGGGCAATGATTCCCAAGCAGGCACGTCAGGAGTGTCGTCGCGCACGGCTTCTACTGGCTCTGCAAGCGCGACAGGCGCTGCGGCGGCACTAACGCGGTCGGACGGTGCAGACGGTGCAGACGGTGCAGACGGTGCAGATGGTGCAGACGGTGCGGAAGACGCGGACGAGGCCGCCGCGGTTTCGGAAGCGGCAGGCGCGGCACTGGCGGTCGCGCCTCGAGCCGGTTGCCCACCGGCGGGTGGAGGTTCCGGTAGTTCGTTCGATGCCGGGGTGAGCGACAGCATGCGCAAGCACGCCATTACGAAGCCGGCATACTCGTCGGGCGCCAGAGCCAGCTCGCTACGACTGTGCACGGCGACCGAATAATAGAGCTGAACAAGATCGGGATGCAGCGCTGCCGCCAGCGTATTTACGTCGGCCGCCAGCGGATCATCGGTCGGTAGCGCACCCGGCACTCGCTGCTGGATCGCGACCTGCGACAACAATACAGCGAGGTCGGCCAACGCGCCAGCATACGACAGGCCTCGCGAAGCGAGCTCATCGGCCACAGCAATGACATCGTTCGCTCGCCCCGCCGCTAACGCCTGCAACAGCCGTACCAAATGCCGCTGATCGATGGTGCCGAGCATGCCCTGCACGGCTTCAAGACTAAGGTTGCCTGCACTGTACGCAATGGCCTGATCGGTGAGCGACAGGGCGTCACGCATCGAGCCGCCTGCTGCCTGACCCAACAGCCGTAACGCCGGCGCCTCGTACGCAAGCCCCTCTTCGCCCAGAATCTGCTGCAGATGGTCGACGATGGCATCGACGGTCATGTGCTTCAGGTTGAATTGCAGGCACCGTGACAGCACCGTTACGGGAATCTTCTGCGGATCGGTGGTGGCGAGAATGAATTTGACGTGCGCGGGCGGCTCTTCGAGCGTCTTGAGCATGGCATTGAAGGCATGCCCCGTGAGCATATGCACTTCGTCGATCATGTAGACCTTGAACCGCGCGCTGCTAGGCGCATACACCGCCTGCTCCAGCAGCTGGGTCATTTCGTCGACACCGCGATTCGATGCCGCATCGAGCTCTACGTAATCAACATAGCGGCCGGCATCGATTTCGGTACACGCCCGGCACTGCCCGCAAGGCTGCGCGGTAATGCCCTGTTCACAATTCAGTGATTTGGCCAGAATGCGCGACAGCGTAGTCTTGCCGACCCCGCGCGTACCGGTGAACAACCAGGCATGGTGCAGGCGCTGGGTGTCGAGGGCATGGGTGAGTGCACGAACCACGTGGTCCTGACCAACGAGGGTATCGAACGAACGTGGCCGCCACTTGCGTGCCAGTACCAAATACGTCATGGGGATGTGCAGGCAGATGACTGTCGGAATGGAAGGGAAAAGTGTA
>CAZPYF010000115.1:1312-7329 GCA_964590015.1 uncultured Burkholderiaceae bacterium | reverse complement strand
CCGGCGTTCATGAGCTCGCCCGCCAGCACGAAGAAGGGAATGGCAATGAGGGGGAAGCTGTCGGCGCCCGAGAGCATGTTCTGCGCCATGATCTGCGAATCGAAGAAATCCATGTGCCACATCATGGCCATGCTGCAAACCATCAGCGCGAACGCGATCGGCATCCCCAACGCCATGGCTGCCAGCAGCGACACCACGAATATTCCTATAAGCATGTCGGCGGCGCCTTAGTCGATGTAGTTGGAAGGAATCAGTTTGGCCGCCGAGACCCGCCCGGTAAGCAATCGCACGATATTCCACAACGAAAGCACGCCGATCGACGCGGCACACAGATATGCCGCGGAGTAGACGACGCTCAGTGGTATGCCCGTGATCAGCCCCATGTTGGCGGCGTTCAAGGCGTGTTGCTTCAGCAGCCCCCACAACAGCACGCCGCAGCAAACGAGCGTAAGAGACTGAGCCAGCAGTACCGCCACGAAGCGCGGCGCGCCCCTCAAGTGACGCACTAATACGTCGACACCAAGGTGGCCGCCCTCGCGCATGGCCACAATCGCTCCAAGAAAGGTGAGCCAGATAAACATGAAGCGCGACAGTTCTTCAGCGATGTTGACGCCGGAATTGAAGAAGTGGCGTAACACCACATTGCCAAATACCATCACGCACATCGCCGCCAGGCAGGCCACCATCGCGAACTCGAGCACCTTGAAGTAGCCGTTCGTCAATTTCTTCATCATTGGATAGGCCCTCAGAACGAGAAGATTTTCCCGGGGTTCATGATGTTTCCAGGATCAAGCGCCTGCTTGATCTGCCTCATGACGTTTACGGACGCCGGGCCGAGTTCGTCGAGCAGGAAGCCCTGCTTATGCAAGCCCACGCCATGCTCGCCTGTGCACGTGCCGTCCATCGCCAAGGCGCGATTCACCATGCGAGCATTGAGCGCTTCGGCCGCACTGATTTCAGCCGGGTCTTCAGCGTCGACCAACATCTGTACGTGAAAATTGCCATCGCCTACATGCCCGACCACGGGCGCAATGATGCCCGAACTGCGCAGATCGGCAATGGTCTCGTTCACGCAGTCGGCAAGCCGCGAAATGGGAACGCACACATCGGTAACGATCGAGCGCGCGCCGGGGCGTAGCTGCAAGGCGGCGAAGTACACGTTATGTCTGGCCGCCCATAGCTTGGATCGCGCTTCGGGGCTTGCCGCCCAATCAAAGTTCGCACCACCTGAATCGTCGATAAGCGCCTGAACCAGCGCAATCTGCTCTTTCAACCCGGCTTCACTTCCGTGAAATTCAAAGAACAAGTGCGGCTGCTCGGGCAAGCCGGTTTTGCTGTACTGGTTCAGCGCCCGGATGGCGACCGGGTCGACGAACTCGCAGCGGGCCACCGGCACACCCACCTGGATGATCTGCACTACCGCTTGCACCGCCGAATTGATATCGGGAAAGGCGCAGACGGCCGCCATTGCGCTTTCAGGCAAGGGATGCAAGCGCACCGTGGCTTCCACGATCACCCCGAGAGTGCCTTCCGCACCGACGAACAGGCGCGTGAGGTCATAGCCGGCTGCCGATTTACGGGCTCGACGCGCCGTGGTGATCACTTCGCCGGCCGGTGTCACTACCTTCAGATTCACCACGTTCTCGCGCATCGTGCCGTAGCGCACGGCATTGGTGCCCGAGGCACGCGTAGAGCACATGCCGCCGATACTGGCGTCGGCGCCGGGGTCGACCGGGAAGAACAGGCCGGTGTCACGCAAAAGCGCATTCAATGCTTCGCGAGTGACCCCTGGCTGAACCGTGGCGGTTTGGTCCTCGGGGTGGATGGCGATCACACGATCCATCTGCATCAGATTCATGGTGACGCCGCCCTTGACCGCGAGCGTATGCCCTTCGAGCGACGACCCTGCCGCATAGGGCACCAGCGGCACATTGAACCGGCTACACGCTCGCACAATCTCGACCACTTCGTCGGTATTACGAACATGAGCGACCGCGTCGGGCAACATGGCTGCGAAGATCGACTCATCGCGCCCATGTTGCTCGCGCTGTGCACGACTCGTAGAGAAGCGCTCGCCCAGCAGTGCGCTCATAGAGGCGACGAACGCCTCTGGAAGCTTTTCCTGCACGATCATGGTTTAGCGCCCGCACGCGCGGCGGCGATCTGAGCGTTCAGCAAGGTCATAAACTCAGGGCCGATCTTCTCGAGATGCGGGGCGATTGCCGGCGGTACACGTTCGCGAATCTGCTTCAGGTCGGCCTCAGAGAAGCTGGTTACTTCCATGCCGTTCTTCTTCATGTTCTTAAGCGCGAAATCCACTTCAGACGCGGTAAGCTCGCGCTGGTACTTGGTGGCGTTCTGTGCAGCGGCGGTCATGAGCTCTTGCTCCTTGGGAGTCAGGCTGTCCCAGAACTTTTTCGAGACCGCGAAGATGAGCGGAGAATACACATGGCCCGAAAGCGTCATGTATTTCTGAACCTCGTAGAAGCGTTGCGTATTCATCAGCACGATCGGGTTTTCCTGACCATCGAATGCGCGTGTTTCGAGTGCCACGAACAGTTCCGACCAAGCCAGCGGCGCCGCGTTTGCGCCCAGTGCCTTGAAGGCATCAAGCGTCAGCGGGTTCGGCTGAGTACGCAGCTTCAGGCCTTCGAGATCGGCCAGCGTATTGACCGGCCGCTTGGAGTTGGTGATGTGGCGAAAACCGTTTTCCCACCACCCCAGCACGTGGATGCCGACGGCACTGAGCTTTTCGTTCAGATAATCGCCGACCGGGCCGTCGAAGACTGTATGGGCTTCGGCTTCAGACTCAAACAGGAAAGGCACGTCTTGAAAGCCGAGTTCCTTAACCTGGCCCAGCATGGCCAACGCGCTGCCCGTATAGAACTCTTGTACGCCGCCCTGCAGCGCGCCCAACATCTGTGGATCGGGGCCAAGTGCCTGGTTGGCAATGACCGAGATCTTCATCTTGCCACCGGTGGCCTTCAGTAGCTCGGCCGAGAACTTCTTTGCCGCAAGCCCGGCGGGGTGATCGTCGGCCATGCCGTGGCCAAAGCGAAGATTGCGGGCCTCGAACTCCGCGGCGTGTACGGCACCGATAGTGCCAATACCGGTGACGGCCGATAGCGCCACGGCGGCCAGGATTTGCTTGAGTTTCATTGTCTGTCTCCTCGGGGGATTTGATTTTTGTAAAACTTCAGCTGATGCGTGCTTCGTTGACGGTCGACTCCACACGATTGCTGAGCAGACCGATGCCTTCTATCTCGACTTCACATACGTCGCCCGGCTTCATGTACAGACGGGGTTCGCGTGCGTGCCCGATGCCGGCGGGGGTGCCCGCCACAATGACATCGCCGGCTTCCAGTGTCATGACCTCGCTGATCGTGACGATAAGCGACTCCACATCGAAAACCATGTCTTGCGTATTAGCCGACTGCACGACTGCGCCGTTCAAACGCGTTTCGAGACGCAAACCGCGCGCGCCGGCAGGTAGCTCGTCGGCAGTGACGAGATACGGGCCAAACGCGCCCGTGCCATCGAAGTTCTTGCCCATCATCCATTGCGGGCTCTTGAATTGGTACTCGCGCACGCTGGCATCGTTGAACACCGAATAGCCCAACACGTGGCTCAGTGCCTCGTTGCGGGCGATGTTCTTGCCGCCCTTGCCGATAATGACGGCCAGCTCACCCTCGTAGTCGAACGTGTGAGACAACGCGGGGTATTCGAGCGGCTCGTCATGCGCGACCAGTGTGGTGGTGAAGCGGGAAAAGAGTGTCGGGTACTCTGGCTGTTCAAAACCGCTTTCGGCTGAATGGTCGATGTAGTTCAACCCGACACAGATGATCTTGCCCGGCTTCCCGACAGGCGGCAGCAGTTGTACCGACGAAAAATCCAGCGCGGGCTCTAGCCGCATACGTTCCGCTGCTTGAGCCAATGCATCGGCTCCCTGCGCAATAAGGGCATCGAGCGCCCCGGGGTATCCGGACGCCGCTTCTGTGCATCCGTGCCAATATCCGGTGGAGGGGTCGCTCACGGCCCAACCCTCGCTGCCGCCGGACAAGTAACGGGAAACCTTCATGTAGTCACTCCTGTTGAACTGTTGGAGCGACTATAACATCGTCAATCTATTTTGAATAAGAAAATATATTCTTTCCGGTTTATCGTTAACCCGTATAGAATATAGATTAATGAAACCGACCTCCAAACCTACCCAGGCCGAAGCGGCTCGCGACCTGATCCGAGCCGAAATTCTTGACGGCCGTTTGCCGCCGGGCGCCAAGCTCAACATCAAGGCGCTGGAGACACGCTTGGGCGTAAGCCTTGGTGCAATCCGGGAAGCCTTATCACGCCTCAGTGCGGAAGGCATGGTCACCACAGAGGCCCATCGTGGTTTCCGTGTCAGTACTATCAGCGCGGAAGAACTGCTCGACCTCACACGCACGCGCATCGAGATCGAATCGCTCTGCCTGAGCAAAGCGATCGAGCACGGCGATGTGGAATGGGAAACACGAATCGTTGGGGCGGCTCACCGAATGGAGCGTCTCCAAGACTCCCCTTCCGACCCGGAAGCCCGGGTCAGCGATACCTGGAATCAGGCGCACGGCGAGTTCCATGAAGCGCTCGTTAGCGCATGCCCAAGTGCCTGGCTGCATCGCATGCGCAAACTGCTGTATGAGCAGAGCGAACGCTATCGACGCCTGTCGGTGCCGCTTGACACCGATCACCGCGACGTGCGCGATGAGCACCGTCGCATCATGGACGCCGCTTTGCAGCGCGATACGGCAACGGCTCTTATCGAGCTTGAAAAGCATCTGCTGGCGACTACGCAAATTATTTTGCGTTCGCCCTTGCTGCACGCTCACAAAGAAAGCACCGAGAGCCTGGAAAACGACTGAGCGGCGGCGCCGGCAAGCACCGCAGCCCGGGCACCGCTGCGCTCGGGGCAGCGACGGCCATGGCCACGCTGCCATTCAAACACCAGCCAGAATCCACTTCGACGCCTTCTCGGCAATCATAAGCGTTGGGCTGTTGGTATTGCCGCTCGTGATGGTCGGCATGATGCTCGCATCCACTACACGCAGCCCTTTGACGCCTCGCACCCTCAGATGGGAATCCACCACGGCTCCGGCGTCGTCAGCCTTGCCCATTCTTGCCGTACCCACGGGATGAAAGATCGTGGTGGCGATGTCTCCCGCCAGGCGGGCCAGCTCTTCGTCCGTTTGGAATTGAATACCCGGCTTGTATTCCTCAGGCTGATACGGCGCCATGGCCGGCTGCTCCACAATGCGGCGCGTTACGCGTAGCGAATCGGCCGCGACCTTGCGGTCTTCGTCGGTGCTAAGATAGTTGGGCGCGATGGCCGGCGCCTCGGCCGGATCAGTGCTCTTGATATGTACAGTGCCCCGACTGCTGGGATTCAGGTTGCATACACTCGCCGTAAACGCATTGAAGCGATGCAGCGGCTCGCCGAAGGCCTCAAGGCTGAGCGGCTGCACGTGGTATTCAAGGTTTGCGTGCTCGCGTGACGCGTCGCTACGCGTGAAAGCACCCAGTTGCGAAGGCGCCATGCTCATGGGGCCGGTGCGCTTCGTGGCGTATTCAAGCCCAATCATGGCTTTGCCCCAGAGATTGCCGGTCATGGTGTTCAGGGTGCGCACCCCCTGTACCTTGTAGACACTGCGTATCTGCAGATGATCTTGCAAGTTCGCGCCCACGCCGGGGATATCAGCCACCACGGGAATGCCGAGTCGATGCAGCATGTCTCCAGGGCCTACGCCCGACAGCTGCAGCAATTGGGGTGAGCCGATGCTACCGGCGCTCAGTATCACTTCCTTGCGGGCCTTCACTTCAAACACCTGCCCATTGCGCCGCACACGTGCGCCCGAGCAACCCAGGCTGCCGTCGGGGAGCCGCTCGATTTGCAACCGTTCGGTCTGGGCGTGCGTCCAGAGCGTGAAGTTCTTGCGCGATGTGCACACAGGCCGCAGGAAGGCCTTGGCCGCGTTCCAGCGCCATCC
>CAZPYF010000115.1:0-1212 GCA_964590015.1 uncultured Burkholderiaceae bacterium | reverse complement strand
TGCGCGATGTGCACACAGGCCGCAGGAAGGCCTTGGCCGCGTTCCAGCGCCATCCGAGCTTCTGATTCACCTCGAAATAGCCGACGCCCTCGTTGTCACCCTTGTTGAAGTCATCGCTCGCCGGAATACCCGCCTGCTGGGCGGCATCGCGGAACGCATCGAGAATGTCCCAGCGCAGGCGCTGCTTCTCGACGCGCCACTCACCGCCATTCCCATGAAGGCCGGAAAAATGCGCGCGCGCCCCTTCATCGGCGAAGCTGCCCTTGCCGTCGTCGCCGTCGAGCCGGTAATGATCTTCATGCGCCATGAAGTCGGGCAGGCAGCCCTCCCACGACCAGTCGGCGTCACCGGTGACTTCCGCCCAATGGTCGTAGTCGCGCGACTGGCCACGCATGTAGATCATGCCGTTAATGCTGGAGCAGCCCCCGAGGGTTTTGCCACGCGGGTAACGCAACACGCGCCCATTCAGCCCGGCGTCGGGTTCTGTGCTGTAGAGCCAGTCGGTACGCGCGTTTCCGATGCAATACAGGTAACCCACCGGTATGTGGATCCAGTGGTAATTGTCTTTCCCGCCCGCCTCGATAAGCAGCACACGGTTGGCCGGGTCGGCGCTGAGCCGATTTGCCAGCAGGCAGCCCGCCGTTCCCGCACCCACGACAACGTAGTCGAATTCCAGTTCGGACATGGTCTCCCCTTCATTTTTTCTGATGGCCCAACTTTAGCGGCGACTGCCGGCAAATGCCATCGAGTATTTCTTGCCTCTGATATAAGAACTGCTAATAATGCTCGCATGAACATACAGACCTTGGCCGCCTTTGTTGCGGTCGCACGTGAAGGCAGCCTTACACGAGCGGCGGCGAAACTCCACGTCACTCAACCTGCGGTAGGCCTGCACATTCGCAACCTGCAGGAGCAAACCGGCCTGCGCCTGCTGAGCCGTACTGCACATGGCATGCAACTCACTACAGACGGCTTGGCCTTATTGCCTCTGGCCGAGAAGGTCTTGCAATCGCAGCAAGGTTTCAAGGCTGCGGCGCAACGCCTTACGAAGGAGATACGGGGCCAACTGCGCATCGGCACCATTCTCGACCCGGAGTTCCTGCGTCTGGGGGCATTATTAAAGGAACTGTTGGGCTACACACAGCATCTTGAGATCAGGCTGTCACACGGCATGAGCGGCGAAGTGCTGCAGCGCGTGCAGCAGGGCGAGCT
>CAZPYF010000114.1:5113-7423 GCA_964590015.1 uncultured Burkholderiaceae bacterium | reverse complement strand
GCCATTGGTTTACTCAATGACCGTAGGCACAAGGAACAGACCCTCGGTTTGGGCGGGCGCGTTGGCCATCAAGGCGGCGCGTTCGGCTTCGCTACGCGTGGCGGCTGCGGCGTCTTCGCGCAGGCGCAGCTGGATATCCTGGTGGGCCGACAAAGGGTGTGCCATGGGTTCGACGCCTTGCGTATCGACCGCCTGCAGTTGCGCCATCAACCCGAGGATGTCGTTCAGTTCTTTTTGGGTCTGGGCCGTTTCGTCGGGCGGAAGTTCAATGCGCGCGAGCCGGGCGATTCGCGTCACGTCTTGCTCGGATATTGCCATGGGTGTGTAGACTTAGAGGATAGGCTGCCGGAAACGAATCGTCACGGCTTGTGAAAGGGGTAAGGATGGCCGTTGTTTGATTCTATCGATCAGCAATTATAAGTTATCATTCTTCGTTTGATCGGATACCCCGGCCTACCACAGGTTGCAGTCGCATTCGCGCCCCTGCCGGATCCGTGTTCTCCACATTCAGATCACTGACTCCCATGTTCGGATTCCTCCGCAGTTATTTTTCCAGCGATATGGCTATCGACCTCGGTACCGCCAACACCCTGATCTATGTTCGGGGTAAGGGTATTGTTCTCGATGAACCGTCGGTCGTCGCCATCCGCCAGGAAGGCGGGCCGGGCGGCAAGCAAATCATTCAGGCGGTCGGGCGCGAGGCAAAGCAAATGCTTGGCAGAGTGCCGGGCAATATCGAAGCCATCCGCCCCATGAAAGACGGCGTTATTGCCGACTTCACCGTTACCGAGCAGATGCTCAAGCAGTTTATCCGCATGGTGCATCCACGCAGCATGTTTGCGCCTAGCCCTCGTATCATCATTTGCGTTCCCTGCGGTTCCACGCAGGTCGAACGACGCGCCATCCGTGAATCGGCGCTCGGCGCCGGGGCAAGCCAGGTCTACCTCATCGAAGAGCCCATGGCAGCCGCCATCGGGGCCGGCCTTGCCGTCTCAGACGCCAGCGGTTCCATGGTCGTCGACATCGGCGGCGGTACCACTGAAGTGGCCATCATTTCTCTTGGTGGCATGGTGTACAAGGGCTCGGTGCGCGTGGGCGGCGACAAATTCGACGAATCCATCATCAATTACATCCGTCGCAACTACGGCATGCTTATCGGCGAGCCCACCGCCGAACTCATCAAGAAGGAAATCGGTTCGGCGTTTCCAGGCTCTGAAATCAAAGAGCTGGAAGTCAAGGGCCGTAACCTCTCCGAAGGCGTGCCCCGCAGCTTCACCGTCTCTTCGAACGAGATTCTCGAATCTCTCACCGATCCGCTCAACCAGATCGTCTCAGCCGTCAAGACTGGTCTTGAGCAAACTCCGCCCGAACTGGGCGCTGACATCACCGACAAAGGCATTGCCCTCACCGGCGGCGGCGCGCTGCTTCGAGACCTTGATCGTCTGCTTCAGGAAGAAACCGGCTTGCCGGTCGTCGTGGCCGAAGATCCGCTCACCTGCGTGGTGCGTGGCTGCGGCGAGGCGCTTGAACATCTCGAGAAGCTCGGCAGCGTCTTCATTTACGATTGATATCGGTACTGTGTAACGCCGGGCGCGTAAGGCGCGCGGCGTTTTCAAAGACTCATGCAGGAAAACGGCTCCTTGAAGTTGTTCAAGCACGGTCCGGCAGTCGAGGTACGACTGTTCGCGCTTGCTTTTCTCGCGCTCGCCCTGCTACTTGTCGACGCACGCTGGTCGACGCTCGAGCCGGTGCGCCAGGGCCTGTCTGTTCTCATTTACCCGTTCCAGCGGCTAATGCTTGCTCCGCGCGACGGCGTTGAGCGCGTCAAAGGCTGGATCGACGCCGCAAACGAAACGCATATCGAGAAAGAAGCCATACAGCGTCAGCGCATTGAACTGGCTCAAATGGCCACGCATGCTGCGCAGCTGGCCGCAGAAAACGAACAGTTGCGTCGCTTGCTCAATGTTCCCGACACGGTGACCCAACCTTCCGTCGCGGTAGAGGTGCTGTTTGAGCCCACTAGCGCCTTCAATCATCATCTGGTGTTCAACAAAGGCAGTGCAAGCGGCATCAGCCCGGGCATGCCCGTTATCGACGAAGGCGGCGTGGTGGGTCAGATCGTGCGCGTAACGCCGTTCACTTCTGAAGCCGCCCTCATTACCGACGACAAGCTCTCTGTTCCGGTACAGATACTTCGCAACGGCCTGAGGCTTATTGCGTTCGGTGGTGGCATCGACGGCAAGATGGAAGTTCGCTATCTCACGGCAGGCGCCGATATCTTGCCGGGCGACGAATTGGTCACGAGCGGCA
>CAZPYF010000114.1:0-5103 GCA_964590015.1 uncultured Burkholderiaceae bacterium | reverse complement strand
GAGGACGAGGGCGTGCTCGATGTGACCTTCCCGGTGCTCATCCTCAACGGCACGTCGGTGGCCGAGGTCGAGAGCGTGCACCGTGATTCAGCCACGGGTTTTGCCATGGCCCTGGCCACTCCCCTGGCCCACCCCGAGCGACACCGCCACTTCCTGGTGCTGCAGGTCGACGTTGAAGTGGCGCGACGCTACGAGGAAACGCTCAACGGTGAAGTAGGGGAGCCGCGGTAATGGCGCCGCCGCGCATTCGTGAAGTCGCCGGTCGAGGGTTGGCCGCGCTTGAACCCATCGACAAGATGCCGTTTCGGCGCGCAGCTAGCCCGGGATTTATCTGGTTCACTATTTCCCTGGTCTGGTTGTTTTCGCTTCTTCAGTGGCGCGTGTGGCAGCCGGCACCCGACCTTCTGTTGCTCGTAATCGCCTATTGGTGTCTGAACGAGCCCGGTCGCGTCGGCATGGTTACCGCCTTCTGTTTCGGCCTGCTGATGGATGTCCACGACGGCAGTCTGCTTGGTGTACAGGCGCTCACCTATACGCTGGCGGCGTATGGCACGCTGGTACTCTCGCGTCGTCTGCAACGGTTCAACTCAGTTGTTCAGTGTATTCACATGCTGCCCGTATTCGTGGTGGCCAAGTCGGCCAGCCGCCTCATCGAGGGCTGGCTGGCAGGTGAATGGCTGGGCTGGAGTTGGTTGTGGTCCGCTATCCTCATGGCCCTCTTGTGGCCGCTGGTTGATGTGCTGCTCCAGATGCCGCAGCGTCACCACGAGGAAGGCGACGGCGGCACCGTCTGAGCGGGCGGCCCGGTATGTTTGAATTCAAGAAGACCTCTCAGCTGCAGCGCAAACGCATGACGGTGCGCGTGTGGGTGGCGGGTATCTTTGCGCTGTTGTGCTTCTGCCTGTTGGGTGCGCGGTTATGGCATTTGCAGGTGGTGCGCCACGACGGCTTGTCGGCCCGCGCCGACCAGAATCGCATCACCGTGGTGCCGATTCCGCCCCGGCGCGGTGAAATCGTTGATCGCAACGGCATTGTTCTGGCAAGTAACCACCGTGACTACACGCTATCGGTCGTGCCGGCGCAGGTCACGATGGCATTGAACGAGTTGCTCGACGAGATCTCTGCCCTGGTGGAAATAAGCCCGCGCGATCGCCGGCGCTTCCTTCAGAACGTCGGTCAGAGCGGCCGTTATAGCGAAATTCTGCTGCGCAACAACCTTACTGAAGACGAAGCCTCGTGGTTTGCCGCGCACGCCTGGCGCTTTCCAGGCGTGGAGCTCAGTGCCCGCTGGGTCAGAGAGTATCCGAACGGCGAAACGGCGGCGCACGTACTGGGCTTCGTGGGAAGAATCTCTGAAGGCGATCTGCAAAGGCTGGAAGAGGAAGGCAGCATCGGCAACTATCGGGGCACGCAGGTCATCGGCAAGAAGGGTATCGAGAAGACCTGGGAAGAAGTGCTGCACGGGCGTACCGGCGTCGAAGAGGTGGAAGTCACGGCCTCGGGCAGGCCGGTGCGTACCCTTAGCCGCATCGACCCCGTTCCTGGGGGCAATCTCAAGCTCTCGCTCGATATTCATCTGCAACAGGTCATCGAGAAAGAATTCGAGGGGCGCCGCGGAGCGCTCGTGGCGATTCACCCTCCCACCGGTGAAGTGCTCGCGTTCGTGTCGGCGCCGTCGTTCGACCCGAACCTGTTTATCGACGGCATCGATGTCGAGAATTGGAAGCGGCTGAATGAGTCGCCCGATCATCCACTGGTGAACCGGCCGCTAACAGGCACGTACCCGATCGGTTCCACATACAAGCCGTTCGTGGCGTTGGCTGCGCTGGAACTCGGAAAGCGCAGCGCGAAGGAGCGTTTCCCCGACCCCGGCTATTTCGAGTTTGGCGGGCAACGGTTCCGCAACGCCGGTGGGGTGGCTTACGGCATGACCGACATGCACCGGGCGATCGTGGTGTCGTCAGACACGTACTTCTTTTCTCTGGGCCCGGAAATCGGCGTGAACGCGCTGCACGACTTTGCCAAGCAGTTCGGCTTCGGCCAGCGTACCGGCATCGACCTCGACGGCGAACGGCGCGGCATCCTGCCCTCGACCGAATGGAAGCGCAACGCGTACAAGAAACCGTCTCAGCAGCGCTGGTATGCCGGGGAAACGGTATCGGTGGCCGTAGGGCAGGGCTACAACTCGTTCACGTTGCTGCAGCTGGCGCAGGCAACCGCTGTGCTGGCCAATGACGGCGTCTATATGCGACCGCACTTGGTCGATCAGGTTCATTGGCCGCGCACCGACGAGATTGTGCAGCCCGTCACGGAGCCTTCACATATCATTCCGCTCAAGCCCGAAAATCTTGCCGTGGTTCGTGATGCCATGGTCGACGTGATGCGTAAAGGCACCGCGCGCCGCGTGTTCCAAGGCGCGCATTATCAGGCAGCGGGCAAAACCGGAACGGCACAGGTGTTCAGCTTGAAGGGCGCCCGCTACGACGCCGCGACCGTCGATGAACGGCTACGCGACCACTCATTGTTCATGGCCTATGCGCCGGTGGAAGACCCGCAGATTGCCGTGGCACTGATCGTGGAAAACGGTGGATGGGGTACGACTGCTGCGGCGCCTATTGCGCGCAAGGTGTTCGACTTCTGGCTGGCTCCTGAACGGGTCGAGGCGCGCAGAGCCGAGGGCACTGCCGTGGCGTATGAACCCGGCGTCACAGTTGAGCCGGAAGAAGAGGGTGCGCCCGGCGAGTCACCCGACGCCGTGGTACCACCTGAAAGCCTACCGCCGGAGCCGGCCGAAGAAGAGGAACCCACGCCGACGCTGCCATCTGCGCCTCAGCCGTCATTGCGCATACAACTCAGGAGCGTCGAATGAAGCGGGCAATGCGTCACGGGATGCGCGTTCTCACGGCCTTCGACTGGCCACTGCTGGCGCTACTGATCATCATGGCGCTGCTGGGGCTGACCATCATGCATTCGGCTGTGGGCGGCACTGACTGGCGCTTTGCAGATCAAGCTCGCAACTTCCTTGTCGCTTTCGCGGCCTTGTGGCTCGCTGCCATTATGCCGCCGCCCCTGCTGATGCGGCTTTCACCTTATGTCTACGTGCTGGGGGTCGTACTGCTACTAGGGGTGGAGTTTTTTGGTGAGACGAGCAAGGGGGCCACACGTTGGCTCGACCTTGGGGTCGTGCGCCTCCAGCCATCCGAGATGCTGAAAATCTCTGTGCCGATGATGCTGGCCTGGTATTTCCATAAGAACCAGGGCAACCTGCGGATACGCGACTTCCTGGCGGCATCCCTCCTCGTGGCCATTCCCTTTCTGCTCATTGTGCGTCAGCCCGATCTGGGTACGGCCCTGCTGGTCTTCGCCACCGGATTCTTTGTGATTTATTTCGGGGGGCTGTCGTTTCGCCTCTTGGTGCCGCTGTTCGTGGCGGGCGCCGCCAGCGTTGGTCTGTTGGTGTATTACGAAGACCAGATCTGCCTGCCGGGCGTAGACTGGGTGCTCTTGCACGAATACCAAAAACATCGCGTCTGCACGCTGATGGACCCAAGTGTCGACCCACTAGGAAAGGGGTTTCATACGATCCAATCGATGATCGCCATTGGCTCCGGAGGTATTTACGGCAAGGGGTATCTGATGGGTACCCAGTCGCATCTCGACTTCATTCCAGAGCGCACTACCGACTTCATCTTCGCCGTATTCGCAGAAGAGTTCGGTCTGTACGGCGGAATCATGATGCTGGTGCTCTACGGCCTTCTCATAGCTCGCGGCCTCCATATCGCGCAGCAGGCTCGCACCCAGTACGGGCGTCTGCTGGCCGGTGCCATGGCCATGATGTTCTTCGTTTACGTGTTCGTGAATATCGGTATGGTCACCGGCATCCTGCCCGTGGTCGGTGTGCCGCTGCCTTTCCTGAGCTATGGCGGCACGGCGCTCATGACCTTGGGCATCGCCGGGGGGCTGCTGATGAGCATTAGCCGCTATCGGCCGATACGAACTTAACCGCCTTCAGACAGCCGGCAATGCATCGAGCAAGCTACGCACGGGTGCCGGAACGGCCGTGCCGGCGAGCTCGTCGAAGTGAATCCACCGTTCGTTAGGCTGCGCCTCTGCCGTTCGATGCGGGGCCTCAAGGCGCCACGGTTCTATATGCAGCCGGAAATGGCTGAACGTGTGCACGAAGGCGGCCATCCGCCCTTCTTCCAGTACCGGAATGCCGCGGCCTATGCAGGCTTGCGCGAGCTCTTCCGCCGATTCGAAACGCGGCAGGCTCCAGAGGCCGCCCCAGATGCCCGGTTCCGGCTGCTTCTCGAGCAAGACATGGTTATCGGCGTGCAACAGCAGCATGGCACAGCGTCGCTCGGGCACCGCGCGGCGGGGCCTAGGCTCGGGCAGGCTGTGCTGTAACCCCAGGCGACGGGCCTCGCAGCTGTCTGAAAGCGGGCAGGCGGCACAGGCGGGATTCCGGCGCGTGCATACCTGTGACCCGAGGTCCATAAGGCTCTGCGTATACGCCGCCATATCGAGGTCGGGCGTCGCGGCGTCAAGGACCCGTTCCGCTAACCCCCAGAGCTGCTGTTCCACCACACGGGTGCCCGGATAGCCGTGGATGGCAAAGTAACGGGTGAAGACTCGTTTGACGTTGCCGTCCATGATCGGGGTGCGCTCGCCATACGCGAAGGCCGCGATGGCGGCCGCCGTGGAACGGCCGATACCGGGCAGCTGCGCGATTTCATCGGCGCTCATAGGGAAGCGGCCGCCATGCTCGGCGACCAATGTTTGAGCGCAACGATGCAGGTTGCGGGCGCGGGCGTAGTAGCCCAGGCCGGCCCAATACGGCATGACATCTTCCTGATCGGCGTGTGCCAATGTGGCGATGTCGGGAAAGCGCTCAAGGAATCGCTGGTAGTACGGGATCACGGTGCTGACCTGCGTCTGTTGCAGCATGATTTCAGACAACCAGATTCGATAAGGATCGCGCGTTCCTTGCCACGGCAGGTGGTGGCGTCCGTGCCGGCGTTGCCAGTCACACAGACTCACTGCGAAGTGCGGGTAGACCTGGGCTGACACGTTCAATAGGGGGTATGGCGGCTCACAGACCAA
>CAZPYF010000113.1:0-7517 GCA_964590015.1 uncultured Burkholderiaceae bacterium | reverse complement strand
TGGCGCTCAAGACCAGCATGCAGATGCTTGCCGCCGAAGGGCTGGTCATTTCGGGGCTTCCCAACGGCAGGCTCATTGCGATCAACGCGATGAACGGTGCCGTTCAGTGGGAAGCGCCCGTTTCGGTATCGCGCGGCGCCACCGATCTGGAACGCATCAGCGATGTCGTTGGGGCTCCGCTAGTGGCCGGGCCGCTGCTGTGCGGCGTAACGTACCAAGGTCGTATGACCTGCTTTGACGTAGCGCAGGGCGGGCTGCCGGCATGGGACATCCCTTTCTCTAGTCACTCGGGCATGACGCACGATGGCCGCAATGCGTACGCAGTGACCCAGCGCGATGTCGTGCAGGCCGTCTCGCTCGCTAATGGCGAGCAGGTGTGGAGTCAAGATGCCTTGCGCAATCGGCGTCTGGCCACCCCAGCCATCGTGGGCAGCGCCGTTGCGGTCGCCGATTACGATGGCTACGTACATTTCCTGTCGCGTAGCGACGGCCGCCTTGTCGGTCGACTCAGTGTCGGCGGCGGCGCGGTTCTTTCGCCATTGGTCGGCACATCGGCCGGCGTGCTGGTGCAAACCGGCAATGGCAACCTGGTTCTGGTTGGTGTGAATTGAGCAAATCTCGTTATAAACCCGTGGTGGCGCTGGTCGGCCGTGCGAACGTCGGCAAGTCCACGCTGTTTAATCGCATTACGCGATCGCGCGCCGCGTTGGTGGCCGATTTCTCGGGTCTGACCCGTGATCGGCATTATGGCGAAGGCCGTGTTGGAAATCATCCATTCATTGCGGTGGATACGGGCGGTTTCGAGCCGGTAGCGAAAGACGGCATTCTGCGCGAAATGGCCCGGCAGACCCACCAGGCCATCGCAGAAGCCGACGTTGTCATTTTCCTGGTTGACGCCCGTGCCGGGGTCAATGCCCACGATCACGAGATCGCCCAATTGCTACGCAAAACGGGGCAGCGGGTGGTCTTGGCCGTCAACAAGGCGGAAGGCATGCGCCATGCTGCCCCGCTGGCTGAGTTCCATGAGCTAGGTCTAGGTGAGCCCATACCGATTTCCGCATCGCATGGCGACGGCGTGGTCGAACTCATTGAAGACGCACTTTCGTATCTAGACGACGACCCAGAAGCTGCAACGGATGAAGAAGCGTCGGACAAATGGGATTCCGACATTCCCGCTGATGTCGACGAGGCCGCCATCCAGGCCGCTCTTGAAGCCGGCGACGAAGACACCGAAGAAGCCGCCGACTCAGAGGCCCCGCAACACCGCATCAAGCTGGCTATCGTAGGGCGCCCCAATGTGGGCAAGTCAACCCTTATCAATGCTTTGGTGGGCGAGGAGCGCGTCATTGCCTTCGACATGCCCGGTACCACTCGCGACGCCATCGAAATCGAGTTTGAGCGCGGCGGCAAGGCCTACACGCTCATTGATACTGCCGGGTTGCGGCGCCGCGGCAAGGTGTTCGAAACCATTGAGAAGTTTTCGGTCATCAAAACCTTGCAAGCCATCGAGGCCTGCAATGTGGTCGTGCTGATGGTCGACGCCCAAGCCGAGATCTCAGACCAGGATGCGCATATTGCCGGATTTGTCGTAGAAACGGGTCGTGCTCTGGTGGTGGCCATTAATAAATGGGACGGTCTCGACTCCGAACAGCGCGACTGGATCCGCCGAGAGTTCGACCGCAAGCTGCGCTTCCTGTCCTTCGCCCGGATGCACACCATTTCAGCGTTGAAGGGTCAGGGCTTGAAAGCTATCATGAAGTCGGTTGATGACGCCCATGCGGCCGCCTATCGCAAGCTTTCCACGCCGCGTCTCACACGTGCGCTGCACGCGGCGGTCGAGCAGCAACCGCCGCCGCGCAAGGGAATCTTCCGGCCCAAGTTGCGATACGCTCACCAGGGGGGCCAGAATCCACCGTTGATCGTCATACACGGTAGCGGGCTTGACGCGGTGCCCGACTCGTATCGCCGTTATCTCGAAGCGCGATTCCGTACGGTCTTCCAGTTGGAAGGCACGCCCCTGAGAATCGACTTCAAGTCTTCGCACAACCCTTACGTTCAAGGAAAGTCGTGAGCCGGTTCTGGAGTGATCACGTTGCGCGCCTGACGCCCTATACGCCGGGCGAACAGCCAAAAATCGACAATCTGCTGAAGCTCAATACCAACGAGCATCCGTATGGCCCGTCGCCGCGTGCGCTAGAGGCCATACGCAGGGGTGCCGACGACGCCCTAAGGCTTTACCCCGACAACGACTCCACCGCGTTGCGCATGGCCGTGGCTGAGTACTACGGCATTGCCCCCGACCAGGTCATGCCGGGAAATGGGTCAGACGAGGTGCTTGCGCACGTGTTCAACGCGCTCTTCCGCCATGCGGGGCGGCCGTTGTTGATGCCCGACATTACCTACAGCTTCTATAAAACCTATTGCCGTCTGTTCGACATTCCCGCTCAGCTCGTGCCGCTGGCTGACGATTTCTCGATCCGGCCCGACGACTACCTGAATCACGCTGAGCGGCCGGCCGGCATCATTTTCGCGAATCCGAACGCGCCCACGGGCATAGCCCTCGAGCTCGCCGAGATCGAACGCATCGCTGCCGGTAACCCTGATGTTGCGGTAGTCGTTGATGAGGCCTATGTCGACTTCGGCGCGGAAACGGCCATATCCCTTCTCGACCGTTGCCCGAATATCGTAGTGATCCACACGCTGTCGAAGTCGCGTGCCCTGGCCGGGATGCGGGTCGGCTACAGTGTGGCGTCGCCCGAAATCACCGCCGGCATCCAGCGGGTGAAAGACAGCTTCAATTCCTATCCGCTCGATCGGCTCGCCATCGCGGCCTCGGTGGCTGCGATACAAGACCGCGCGTACTTCGACGAGAGCCTGCGCAAGGTGATCAATGCGCGCGAAGCGCTCACTCACGAACTGAGCGCGCTCGGCTTCGAAGTACTACCCTCGAAGACAAACTTCGTCTTTGCCAGGCATCCCGATTGCCACGCAGAAGCGTTGGCACGCGGGTTGAGAGAGCAAGGTGTGCTGGTGCGCCACTTTAATGCGCCTCGTATCGACCAGCATCTGCGCATCACGGTCGGTACGCCGGAACAATGTGAGCGGCTTTGTCACGCCCTGTCTCAACTATTAGTCAAAACCGATTAGAATCCCCCTCTACACGGGTCTCGACGGCGTGCATACTAAGGGAAAACCCTGTACAGTAGGCGTTTGCGCCGTTTTTTCCTATAACAACAGAACTGGAGCCTAGCCAATGAGCAATAAAGGGCAAACATTACAAGATCCGTTTCTCAATGCTTTACGTAAGGACCACGTGCCCGTTTCGATTTATCTGGTCAACGGCATCAAGTTGCAAGGTCAGGTCGAGTCGTTCGATCAGTACGTCGTGCTCTTGCGTAATACGGTCACACAAATGGTGTACAAGCACGCTATCTCTACCGTGGTGCCCGCACGCCCCGTCAACTTCCAGGCGGATGGCGCTTCTGAATAAGCGCGCAACCCTCATCTTACGTTCCTCTTCTTCACCCGTCGCAAGCCTTGCTGCGGCGGGTGTTTCGTCTGTGGTGCGCTCATGAAAGCCTTGATTATCACGGTCGACATGGGCGAGCCCGACTACGAAGCCCACGCCGATGAATTCCGCATGTTGGCCGAAGGTGCAGGCGCCGACATCGTCGAAATCGTGAAGGTGCGTCGGGGTCGCCCGGATGCCGCCCACTTTATCGGTACCGGCAAACTCGAAGAGACCGTACTGCTCGCGCAAGCCGCTGAGCCTCAAGTCATACTGGTCGATCAGCCGCTTTCGCCGGCACAGCAACGCAATCTGGAAAGAGCGCTGAAGGTGCGCGTGGTTGATCGTGTTTCACTGATTCTTGACATCTTCGCTCTGCGAGCCAAGAGCCACGAAGGTAAGCTTCAGGTCGAACTCGCTCAATTGCAACATCTGTCTACGCGCCTCACACGCATGTGGACTCACCTTGAGCGGCAGCAAGGCGGTATTGGCATACGCGGCCCGGGTGAATCGCAGCTTGAACTCGACCGGCGAATGATCGGTGCCAAAGTAAAAGTGTTGCGTGAACGGCTGGCGCGTGTGCAACGCCAGCGCGCCACGCAGCGTCGCTCACGTGCTCGCAGCAGCACGTTCTCAGTTTCACTGGTCGGGTATACCAACGCGGGCAAGTCGACCTTGTTCAATGCGCTGACCCGAGCGGGTGCCTATGCTGCCGACCAGTTGTTCGCCACCCTCGACACCACAACCCGCCGCATCTGGATCGAAGGTGCCGGGCAGGTCGTCGTCTCTGATACGGTTGGGTTCATACGTGATCTGCCTCCGACTCTGATTGCCGCGTTTCGCGCGACACTCGAAGAAACTGTTCATGCCGATCTGCTGTTACATGTCGTCGATGCGGCAAGCCCGCAGCGCGATGAGCAGGTAATGGAGGTCGACAAGGTTCTTGAAGACATCGGAGCCGACGGTATCCCTCGCATTCTCGTCTATAACAAAATAGATGCGGCCGGGTACGAGCCCAGGGTCGAGAGGAACGAACATGGTACGATTGCACGAGTTTTTGTAAGCGCCTTAGCGCGCTCTGGTTTGGAGGGTCTGCGTGGGGCGGTCGCCGAATCAGCTCAAATCGCGGGAAACAATGCGTTCAATGTCGAAAATATTCAACCTGAATGACCCCGGTTGGGGTCGAGGCGGCCGTAATGACGGCGGCCGTGACGAAGACGACGCATCACGTCGTCCACGCAATAACGAAGGTCCGCCTGATCTCGACGAAGTCTGGCGCGATTTCAACAATCGTATCGGTTCACTGTTCGGCAACAAGCGTGGTGGTGGCCCTCGTGGCCCGCGCACGGGCGGCGGGGGTGGTATGCCTTCATTGCCCTCCGGCTCGCCCAAACTGCTGGGTGTTCTGGTACTTGTGGCCATTGTTATATGGGGCCTCAGCGGCTTCATGATCGTGCAAGAAGGGCAGGTGGCCGTCGTTACGCGCTTTGGCAAATACACCAAAACGCTTCCACCCGGCTTGCAATGGCGCGTACCGTATCCCGTAGAGCAGCACGAGATGGTAAACATCGCACAACTGCGTACCTTTGAAGTCGGCTATCGGGGCAGCGCGCGCAATAAGGTGTTGCCCGAGTCGCTGATGCTCACCACCGATGAGAACATCATCGACGTACAGTATGTGGTTCAGTACCGCCTGAACCCCAACGGGGCACCCGACTATCTGTTCCGTACCAGCATGCCCGATGAGTCGGTGCGTCAGGCGGCCGAAACCGCCATGCGCGAGATCGTAGGGCGCAAGACCATGGACTTCGTGCTGTATGAAGGCCGTACCGAGGTCGCAACCGAGGTGCAAAGCCTGGCCCAGAGCATTCTCGACCGCTACCAGACCGGCATTCAGATCAGCACAGTGGCTATTCAGAACGTTCAGCCGCCCGAGCAGGTCCAGGCTGCTTTCGATGACGCCGTGAAGGCCGGTCAAGACCGTGAACGCCAGATCAACGAAGGCAACGCTTACGCGAACCAGGTTCTGCCACAGGCAGAGGGTCAGGTGGCGCGGATGATGCAAGATGCCGAAGGGTATCGCGCCACGGTATTGGGTGACGCTCAGGGTGACACGGCGCGCTTCACCAGTATCGAAGCCGAGTTTGCGAAGGCGCCCGAAGTCACGCGTCAACGTATGTATCTGGCCACCATGCAAGAAATCATGCAGTCCACAGCCAAGGTCATGGTCGATGCCGACTCTAGCAACAACATGCTGTATCTGCCGCTCGACAAGATCATGAGCGAAGCCGCGCGCGACCATCGAACGGTGTCGGGTAGCGCCTCTGTGGAAGCCACTACAGGGGCAGCGGGCGCCGCTACTACGACGCGCACGCCGGCGTCGACCTCTGGCAACGCCTCGAACAGTTCCGCGCCTCGTGGTGCGCAACTGGTGAGCCCTTATTCCCGCTAGGAGGAAAATGATGCAACGTATGTTTCCTATACTGGTGGGCCTGCTTATCGTGCTCGCCGTGTTGTCGTCCTGCCTATTTGTTGTGCGTGAGCGCGATGCCGTGCTGTTGTTCGCACTGGGTGAAGTACGCAAGACCATTACTGAACCCGGCCTGTACTTCAAGCTTCCGCCTCCTTTCCAAACCGTCACGCGCCTCGATAAACGCCTTCAGACCATCGAAACCAACGATCCTGAGCGTATTCAGACGTCCGAGAAGAAGAACCTGCTCATCGACTCGTTCGTGAAGTGGCGCATCGACGATCCCCGGCTGTTCTATGTCACGTTCGGCTCGAACGATCGTGCAGCGGTCGAACGGCTCCAAGCTCAGATCCGTGATGCCTTGAACGCTTCAGTCAACGTTCGTACGGTGAAGGCGGTCGTGTCAACAGAACGCGACACCATCATGCGCGAGATCCTCAGTAACGTTGAGGTTCGTGCCCGGCCGCTTGGCGTTGAAATCGTTGACGTGCGGCTGCGGCGTATCGAGTTTGCGCCCGAGATTTCCGAATCGGTGTATCGGCGCATGGAAGCCGAGCGTAAGCAGGAAGCGAACCGCCTGCGTGCTTCAGGCGCAGCCGACGGTGAGCGTATTCGTGCTCAGGCCGACCGCCAGCGTCAAGAGATGCTTGCCGAGGCCTATGCCCAAGCTCAAATCATCATGGGTGAAGGCGACGCCGTGGCTGCCGGAATCTACGCCGAAGCCTATAGTCAGAATCCGCAGTTCTATGATTTCTACCGTAGCCTCGATGCCTATCGTTCCGCGTTCGGCGGTCAGGGTGATACGCTGGTCATCAGCCCCAAATCCGAGTTCTTCAGGTTCTGGAATGACTCGATGGGCGCAGCAAACCCGGCGGGCGTAGCCGCGCCGGCTTCGCCCTAAACTGAACACCACGGCCCTTCGGGGCCGTGTTTCAGCGTTCCGACTCGCTTTTGCACTGGGCGCTGCATGGTTTACAATAGCGTGTAAGTTTCGATTACTTATTCCGCGAGCGACTTGGCGGGCTTACGCCCCAAGTCGCTTTTTGTTTGGCCTCTCGTTTGTTGAACCCCCTTACTCAAAACTGATGATGACCAAATGGCTGCTGCCGGAAAGCCTGGCCGACATCCTTCCCGCCGAAGCGCGCCGCATTGAAGAGCTGCGCCGCAAGTTGCTCGACCTGTATCGCGTGTATGGCTTCGAGCTCGTCATGCCTCCGCTGGTTGAATATCTCGACTCGCTGCTCACCGGGCATGGCCACGATCTTTCGCTGCGCACTAATAAGCTCGTCGACCAGTTGTCGGGCCGCACGCTAGGGGTACGTGCCGACATGACTCCACAAGTTGCACGTATCGATGCACACTTGCTGAATCGTGAAGGGGTTACGCGCCTGTGCTACTGCGGTTCAGTCCTGCATACGCGCCCCATGGGGTTGCTGTCCGATCGAGAGCTGCTGCAGATCGGAGCCGAGATCTTCGGCCATGCGGGGGTCGAGGCCGACATCCAGGTCATCTAGCTCGCACTTGAAAGCGTTCGGCTGG
>CAZPYF010000112.1:0-7602 GCA_964590015.1 uncultured Burkholderiaceae bacterium | reverse complement strand
TGGTCGCCGAGCCAGTCGGAACCCTTGACGGTATCGTACATATGCCAGTACCAGTCGTCTTCGCTCATGTTGCCCAGCGATGCACTGACACCCCCTTGCGCTGCAACCGTATGGGAACGCGTAGGGAACACTTTGGAGAGAACGGCTACCGACAGACCGGCTTCGGCCAATTGAAGGGAACAACGCATGCCGGCCCCGCCGGCACCGACGACCACCACATCAAAGCGGCGGCGTGGGAGAGATGAAATGACAGCAGCCACGGCTTAGAGACTCCAAAGAATTTTTGCGAAGAAGGCGATACTGCCCACCAACCAGAGAAGGGTCAGAACCTGGAACACCAGGCGCAGGCCTGCCGGCCGCACGTAGTCCATCCAGATGTCGCGTACACCGACCCACGCATGCCAGGCAACCGACAGGAAGGCCACCGTGGCCAGCATCTGCCCCACAGGCAGCCCCAGACAGGTGAAGGTGAAGAGATTGCGCCAGTTTTCGTAGTTCAGCTCGCCCATGAAGAGGAAGCCGACCAGCAACACGATCGTATAGATGGCCATGATGATGGCCGTGACGCGTTGAACAATGAAGTCGAGGGTGCCGTAGTGAGCGCCGACGACGAGCCGCTTTTGGCCCAGACCTTGCTGATCCATTACCACACCCCGAACAGTTTGAGACCAAGAATGACAGTGAGCGCCAGGCTGATCACGAGAACCGCACCCGCCGACTTTTGCGCGGAGTGCTTGTCGTTACCGACATGCATGTCGAGCATCAGGTAACGGATACCGGCACAGAAGTGATGCAGGTAGCTCCAGATGAGCGCGAGCAACACCAACTTGAAGAGCGGGTGCGACGCCCACGATGCCAGGCCGGCGAACGTTTCCGCCGACTCGACGCTACGCCCGAACAGGGGAACGAGTACGAGGGGAAGACAGAGGAACAGAAGCGCGCCGCTGGCACGGTGCAGAATCGATGTCTTCGCCGCAAGAGGCATGCGGTTTAAGTAGACGAGGAGCTGTGGCACAGTAAGGTTGCGGTACTGTGGCCGCCTCTTTGAAGCTGTTTCGGACATGATGGCCTCGGAGTGATTGCGGAAAATCTATATATTGCAAAGCGCAACTAGCATTTTCGCCGATTTGTGGGCTGGGCATCAAATCGGCGTGCAGCGCGTCAGTTCAAACTGTTTCTATAGTGGAACCTTTCCGTGAGGTATGAGCCCCGGCGCAGCTCCATGGGGCGATCGCCATAGGTGTACGAAATACGTTCCACCTGAAGCAAAGGGTGGCCGGCTGGAACCTCAAGGAGTTCGGCCTGGGTGTCGTTGGCCGCGACCGCCTTGATCTTCTCTTCGGCGCGCACCATGCTGACCCCGTATTCAGACTCGAACAAGGCGTACAACGGGCTGCGGCTGCGCTCGAGCAGATCGGCCGTGAGCCCCTTGAACGGGGCTCCGGGCAACCAGATATCGTCGAGTATGGTGGGAGAGTCGTCGAAAGACAGTACGCGGCGTAGGTTCACAACAGTGTCGCTGGCGCGAAGGTCGAGCAAGGCGGCGATTTCGGCGGTGGCTTTCAGGCGCCGCACTTCAAGTATGCGGCTGCCGGAAACGGCCGGTTTTTCGTCGTCGGGGGTAAGGCGCAGGAAGCGGAATCTAACCTTGGCCTCGTGGTGCGTGGCGACGAAGGTACCCTTGCCCTGACGACGCAAAAGCAGGTTGTCGGCAGCAAGCTCGTCGATAGCCTTGCGCACTGTGCCTTGGCTGACCTGAAACCGCGCAGCAAGTTCGAGTTCGCTGGGAATCGCTTCGCCCGGCTTCCATTCCCCACGGTCAAGCCCTTGCAGGAGCAAGGCCTTGATCTGCTGGTACAACGGGCTGAATGCCGCGCTGCCACCCGCGCGATCGGCATCGGGGCGATCGGTGATGGGTTGGTCGGACATATGAGGCGGGCTCGCCATGACAAGGGTTGAGACTGGATAACCGAAAGATTGTCGCATGACTGACGTTTTCTGTCTAATACTCCTCTATCTTATATAAGATATAAGATCGTTGACGCGGCCGGCACAATTCGCTACGCTTTGCGCCTAGTATCGTGCCTGTTTTTGGCCCGCGTTGCCTACGCACGGCCGGCCACTTCCGGCTTGCCCGAAGGCTGAAGTCGCCGGCATCATGCGGCACACCCTGCGACAAAAGTTTTACACTGTCGCACGTCACGATTTCCTTTTACCCCTACTCTTCTATCGGAGACCCCCTCATGTCCAAACCCGCCATGCGCGTCGCCGTCACCGGTGCCGCCGGCCAGATTGGCTACGCTTTGCTGTTTCGCATTGCCTCCGGCGAAATGCTCGGCAAGGACCAGCCCGTTATCCTGCAACTGCTCGAGATCCCCGACGAGAAGGCACAGAAGGCCCTGAAAGGGGTCATGATGGAACTCGACGATTGCGCCTTCCCGCTGCTGCAAGGCATGACCGCCCACAGCGACGCTCGTGAGGCGTTCAAAGACGCCGACGTCGCTCTGCTCGTAGGCGCCCGCCCACGTGGCCCCGGCATGGAGCGCAAGGACCTGCTGCAAGTCAATGCCCAGATCTTCACGGCGCAGGGCCGCGCCCTGAACGAAGTCGCCAGCCGCGACGTAAAGGTATTGGTGGTGGGCAACCCAGCCAACACCAACGCCTATATCGCGATGAAGTCGGCTCCCGACCTGCCGGCGAAGAACTTCACCGCCATGCTGCGTCTTGATCACAACCGTGCGCTGTCACAACTGGCTGCCAAATCCGGCAAGGCTGTGGCCGACATCGAGAAGCTGATCGTCTGGGGCAACCACTCGCCCACCATGTACCCCGATATCCGCTTTGCAACGGTCGGCGGCCAGGGCTTGGCTCAACTGATCAACGACGACGCCTGGAACCGCGACACCTTCATTCCCACGGTGGGCAAGCGTGGCGCAGCCATTATCGAGGCGCGCGGCCTTTCGTCGGCCGCTTCGGCCGCCAACGCCGCCATCGATCACGTGCGTGACTGGGTGCTGGGCTCGAACGGCAAGTGGGTCACCATGGGCATTCCGTCTGACGGTTCGTATGGCATTCCGGAAGGCATCATCTACGGCTTCCCGGTCACCACCGAAAACGGCGAATACACGATGATTCGCGATCTCGAGATCGACGCCTTCTCGCGCGAACGCATGGATTTCACGCTGAACGAGCTGCTGGAAGAGCGTGACGGCGTGCAAGATCTGCTGAAGTAACACCACAGCGGTATGCCGCCCTTGGGCGGTGCGCTGCCGTGACGGCCCGGGCCACTGACACACATCAGTGCCCGGGCCGTTTTGTATTCAGGGCGATGCGTGGCGTGCTTACTGCACGCCTAACTGCTTCATCTTGCGCCAGAGTGTCGTTCGGCTGATGCCCAGCACGCGCGCGGCCTCATCGCGATTCCCGCCCGTCTCTTCAAGGGCCGCATACAGATGCCGGCGCGCTACGGCCTGCAGATCGCTTTCGATGGATGCCCGCGTCTCCGGCGCTGCGTTGCGCGTTGCCGCACCCGCCACCGCCCCCTCCGGCGTCGGGGAAACCGAAATCGGGCTACCGAGAGACGAGCCGGCTTCAAACAACTCAGGTGCGATTTCGAGCAGTTCAGCTTGCGTGACGCCCTCCTCCGTTGAGATCGGCCCACGGAAGACCATGATGCGTTCGATCAGGTTCTCGAGTTCCCGAATGTTGCCCGGCCAGGCGTAAGCGCGCCCCGCGCGCGCCACTTCGCGTAGCAAGGCATCATCCACCCGCTGCGGCGAGCCCAGCCGCAGCGCTATTTTTCCGGCCAGGTGTCGAGTCAGCAGCAGCAGGTCGTCGGTACGCTCGCGTAGCGGCGGAAGGCGTAAGGCGAGGATATTGAGGCGATAGTAAAGATCCTGACGAAACAGGCCCCTGCTCACCTGTGCGCCCAAGTCTTGGTGGGTGGCGGCGATGACCCGGATATCCACTGGAGTGGGAACCGTGGCGCCAATACGCAGCACCTCGCGCTCTTGCAGCACTCTCAGCAGCCGGGTCTGCAGAGAAAGCGGCATCTCGCCGATTTCGTCCAGGAAAATGGTGCCGGTATGTGCCGCTTCGAATAGCCCGGTCTTGCCACCCCGGCTTGAGCCCGTGAACGCGCCTTCGACATAGCCGAACAGTTCACTTTCCAACAAGGATTCGGGAAACGCCCCGCAGTTGATGGCCACGAACGGTTGAGCTTGGCGCTCACTGGCGTTATGGATGCCTTGCGCCAGCAACTCCTTGCCGGTACCGCTCTCGCCTACGATCAGCACGGTGGCCGAGCTTTGCGCGCAACTGAGCGCCCGCTGCTTCACTTCGCGTAACGCATTGCTCTCCCCCACCAAATTTGCCAGGCTGTATTTGGCATTCAGCAAAGGGGGGCGGTTGCGCGTGCGCAAGCTGCGATCCAGGCGTTGAATGACGGCCGGATCCTGGCACACCAGCACCGCACCGGTACGGCGGCCTTGTTCGATAATCGGCAACCGGGTCACGACCGACGTCCGCCCGCTAACCTGCTGAACCTGCTCGACTTGGGCGACGCCGGTACGCAGTGTGTGCGCCAGACTCAGTTCACCCTGAACCGCACTGAGCCGTCGCCCTAGCAGCTGCTCGGCGGGCAGACCGATGAACGCTTCCATGGCGGGATTCACGGCTTCGATGCGCTCGTCGGGGTCGACCGCCACCACGCCGTCCTTAAGCTGACCCAATATGGTGTTGAGCTTTTCGCGGCGCGCCGTTTCCTGTCGGGCGACCCGGGCGATGTCGATGGCGCCTTCCATCGCGACCCGAACGGCGCCCTGGGAATACAGCAACATGCCTTCCATACCGCGGGCTCGGGCGAGGTCAACCACGAGGCCGGGCGCCACCACCACCTCGATCCCGGAAGCGGCCAACGCTTCGACACACGCCTCGGCTTCATCCTCATTCGAGTACGATCGTATCTCCAGCTCCAGCGAAAAGCGCGTGTTGAACAGCAGCAGTTCGGCCGGCGGTTCGCCGTAGGTGACCAGCGCGATACGCCGCGTTCGAGCCACGGCCCCGGCCAGGCTCTGCATCAGATCGAAGCCGTCGGGTTTCACCAGCACCACGGGCAAATCAAGCCGGTCGCGCAGGAACTGGCCATTCGAGCCGGCAGCGACCACGGCGTCGACGCCCCCCGCCGCTCGCAGTTCCGCAATGCCTCGTACGGCATCGTCGTAGATACGATCAAGCACGGCAACCTGCGCCACCCCGGCGTAGGCCGGCGCGGCCGCCTCCAAAAGGTTACGCAAGCCATGGAAGCCTACAGCCGCGATATTCAGTTGAGGCGAAGATGATGCCGGTAGAGAGGCCATGGAAGTCGTTAAAAAGAGGAAAGATGGCGCCGACGCGATTGAGCGCATACGGTCGCTGGCTCAGTCGGCTGTGCCTCAGAAAGAACGGCTCGGAGGCGAAAACGTTTCAATGACGTATCATAGATGAAACATTAGCCGTTTCAAACCAGGAACGAAACGCGGCCATCACACAGACGCCTTTCCAGCGATACCACCACCGAACACCGCCAGAGCGCTACAGCGCGGGCGTTTCGCTTCAACGCACAAAGTTGGCATGGTCTGTGCGTAAGACACCCCAAACCATTACTGAACCCATAAAGGACCCGACGTGAGCCAGAATTCCATTCAATCCGCCGGTGCACGCTTTCGCCAAGCACTCAAGGAAGAGCAGCCGCTGCAAATTATCGGCGCCATCAACGCAAACCACGCCCTGCTCGCCAAGCGCGCCGGCTACCGCGCCATCTATCTTTCCGGCGGCGGCGTCGCTGCCGGTTCGCTGGGCATGCCCGACCTGGGCATCAATACGCTGGATGATGTGCTGGTTGACGTGCGCCGCATCACCGACGTCTGTGATGTGCCGCTGATCGTCGACATCGACACCGGTTTCGGGCCGTCAGCCTTCAACATCGCCCGCACCATCAAGAGCCTGGTGAAGTTCGGCGCGGCCGGTTGCCATATCGAAGACCAGGTGGGCGCCAAGCGTTGCGGCCACCGCCCCGGCAAAGAGATTGTCAGCACGTCGGAAATGGTAGACCGTGTGAAAGCGGCGGCCGACGCCCGTACTGATGATCAGTTCTATTTGATCGCCCGCACCGACGCCATCGCAGTCGAAGGGGTCGATGCCGCCATTGAGCGCGCTCAAGCCTGCGTGGAAGCCGGCGCCGACGCCATCTTTGCCGAGGCCTCGTACGACCTTGATACCTACAAGCGCTTCAGCGAAGCCGTCTCGGCCCCGCTGCTGGCCAATATCACCGAGTTCGGTGCCACACCCTTGTTCAGCGTGCCGGAACTCGGTAGCGCCGGAGTGGGCATGGTACTGTACCCGCTGTCCGCCTTCCGGGCGATGAACCGCGCCGCAGAAACGGTGTACCAGGCGATCCGCCGCGACGGCCACCAGCGCAACGTGGTCGACATGATGCAAACCCGCGAAGAGCTCTACGACCGAATCGGCTACCACGAGTTCGAAGCCCGACTCGACGCGCTTTTCCAGCAAGGCAAAGCCAAGTAAACGCTACGACATTCCGGGGCGTGCCGCCCCGCCACATCATTGATCAGGAGCGAGGCATGACTACAGAAACCTCCACAGAAAACAAACCCAAGCCCAAAAAATCGGTTGCCCTTTCCGGCGTGGTCGCCGGCAACACGGCGCTGTGCACCGTGGGGCGCTCAGGGAACGACCTGCACTATCGTGGCTACGATATTCTTGATATTGCCGACACCTGCGAATTCGAGGAAGTTGCGCATCTGCTGATCCACGGCAAGTTCCCCAACCGCGCCGAACTTGAAGCATACAAGCAGAAGCTGCGCCGCCTGCGCGGCCTGCCGATTCAGCTGCAAGCCGCGCTCGAAGCCTTGCCCCCCGCCAGCCACCCCATGGACGTCATGCGCACCGCCGTCTCGGTGCTGGGCTGCCTGCTGCCGGAAAAAGACGATCACAACACGCCCGATGCACGCGACATCGCCGACCGCCTCATGGCGTGTATGGGGCCCGCGCTGCTGTACTGGTACCACTTCAGCCACAACGGCCGCATGATCGACGTGGAAACCGATGACGACTCCATCGGTGGCAACTTCCTGAGCCTGCTGCACGGCGAAGAGCCCAGCCAGGAATGGGTCAAGGCGATGCACGTATCATTGATTCTGTACGCCGAGCACGAATTTAACGCTTCCACTTTCACAAGCCGTGTAATTGCCGGCACGGGTTCCGACATGTACTCGGCCGTGGCAGGCGCCATCGGTGCGTTGCGCGGGCCCAAGCACGGCGGGGCCAACGAAGTGGCCTTCGAAGTGCAGAAGCGTTACGAAAGCGCCGACGAAGCGGAAGAAGATATTCGCCGCCGCGTCGAGAACAAGGAAGTGATCATTGGCTTCGGCCACCCGGTCTATACCGTCTCTGACCCGCGCAACAAGGTGATCAAAGAAGTGGCTCGCCAGCTGTCGGTGAGCGCCGGCAATACCAAGATGTACGACATTGCGGAACGCCTGGAAACGGTGATGTGGGACGCCAAGAAGATGTTCCCCAACCTCGACTGGTTCTCGGCCGTGT
>CAZPYF010000111.1:0-7700 GCA_964590015.1 uncultured Burkholderiaceae bacterium | reverse complement strand
CGCGTTCTTCGAGCACGGCCACCGCCGGCAGCTTGCGGCCTTCCAGGAATTCAAGGAAAGCCCCGCCCCCAGTCGAAATGTAGCCGATATCGTCGCTGATTCCGTACTTGGCGATGGCGGCAAGCGTGTCGCCCCCGCCCGCAATGGAAAAAGCGGGCGAGGCGGCTATGGCCTGCGCCACGACTTCGGTGCCCTTCGCAAAGGCGTCGAACTCGAATACGCCCACGGGGCCGTTCCACACTATGGTACCCGCCCGGGCCAGAATGGCGGCCAGCGCTTCGGCGGTCTCCGGGCCGATATCCAGAATCATGTCGTCCGGTGCGACATCCGCCGCGGCCTTGACCTGGGCCGGCGCATCGGCGCTGAACGCCGTGGCGCAGACGACATCGCCGGGAATCGGCACGCCGGCACCGCGCTGCTTCATGGCATCGATGACGGCGCGCGCCTCGCCGACCTGGTCGGCTTCGGCCAGCGATTTTCCGATGGGCAGGCCCTCGGCCAGCATGAAGGTGTTGGCAATGCCGCCGCCCACCACCAGCTGGTCGACCTTTTCCGACAGCGCACGCAGAATAGATAGCTTGGTCGACACCTTGGAGCCCGCCACAATCGCCACCAGCGGGCGTTTGGGCTCCGTGAGGGCGCGGCCCAGCGCGGCCAATTCGGCTTCCAGCAAGGGCCCAGCGCATGCCACGGGGGCATAGCGCGCCATGCCATGAGTGGTGGCTTCAGCGCGGTGCGCCGTTCCGAAGGCGTCGTTCACGTACACATCGCAAAGGGCGGCCAGCTTACGCGACAGTGCCTCATCGTTGGCTTTCTCACCGCGATTGCAACGGCAGTTTTCGAGCAACACCACCTCACCGGCTTGCAGTGACACGCCATCGACCCAGTCCTGTTCCAAACGCACCGGCTGACCCAGCAGCTCGGACAGACGCTTTGCGACCGGCGCAAGGCTGTCTTCCGGCTTGAATTCACCCTCGACCGGACGACCCAGATGCGAGGTGACCATGACGGCGGCGCCGGCGTCGAGCGCCATGCGGATGGCCGGTACCGAAGCGCGGACACGCGTATCTTCGGTGATGCGGCCCTCGTTCAGCGGGACATTGAGGTCGGAGCGGATGAATACACGCTTACCGGCCAATGCGCCGGATTCAGCCAATGAAGACAAGGTCTGGACTGTGCTCATGATGGGATCGATAAGTAGGTTTTGAAATGACGAGGGCGGGTTGCCCCGCCCTTGCCTGTACCGAAGGAACGCTTACTTCGCGTTCATTAGTGCCACGGTCGTGTCGAGCATACGGTTCGAGAACCCCCACTCGTTGTCATACCACGACGAGACCTTCACCAGACGGCCCGATACCTTGGTCAGCAGGGAATCCACCGTGCTGGATGCGGGGCTGTGGTTGAAGTCGATCGACACCAATGGCTCGTCGGTGAAATCGAGGATGCCCTTCAATGCACCCTGAGAAGCTTCTTTCAGGATGCCGTTCACTTCCTCGGCCGTGGTGTCGCGGGATGCTACGAACGACAAGTCGACCAGTGAAACGTTGATGGTGGGCACACGAATGGCAAAGCCGTCGAGCTTGCCGGCCAGTTCGGGCAATACCAGACCCACTGCAGCGGCTGCGCCGGTGCTGGTGGGAATCATGCTTTGTGTGGCCGAACGGGCACGGCGCAGATCCGAGTGATAGACGTCGGTGAGCACCTGGTCGTTCGTGTAGGCATGGATCGTGGTCATGAGGCCGTTTTCCAGGCCCAGCTTCTCGTGCAGCGGCTTGACCAGCGGAGCCAGACAGTTGGTGGTGCACGATGCGTTGGAGATGACCGTATCGGAGGCCTTCAGCACGTCGTGGTTCACGCCGTACACGATCGTGGCGTCGACATCTTTGCCGCCCGGGGCCGAAATAATCACTTTCTTGGCCCCACCCTTCAGGTGTGCCGAAGCCTTTTCCTTGCTGGTGAAAAAGCCGGTGCACTCCAGAACCACGTCAACATTGAGCTCGCCCCATGGCAGAGCCGAGGGATCGCGGTCAGCCAGAACACGAATCTTGTCGCCGTTCACGACCATGTAGTCGCCGTCGACCGACACGGTGCCGGGGAAGCGGCCATGCGCGCTGTCGTATTGGGTGAGATGGGCATTGGTCTTGGGGTCGCCCAGGTCGTTGATGGCCACGATCTCGATATCGTGCTTCTTGCCGCCTTCGTAGTGAGCCCGCAAAATATTGCGGCCAATACGCCCGTAACCATTGATCGCCACGCGAATCGTCATTTCTGGATCTCCTTTAAAGAACCTGCTCGACCGCTGCGGCAACATGTTCCGCAGTCAGACCGAAATGCTTGAACAACAGCCCTGCCGGAGCCGATTCACCGAAGGAATCAAGGCCGATGACAGCACCGTCGAAACCGACATATTTGTACCAGCCCGCCGTAGCGCCGGCTTCGACCGCAACGCGCGGCAGGCCCTTAGGCAATACCGACTCGCGCCACTGCTGATCTTGCGCTTCGAACAACTCGACGCAAGGCATGGAGACCACGCGCACGGCGATGCCGCGCTCGGCGAGCGATTTTTGCGCTTCAAGCGCAAGCGCCACCTCGGAACCTGTTGCAATGATGATGGCCCGCGCGTTCTGGGCGTCGCTTAAGACATAGCCGCCGCGCGCGATGGCGTCGAGAGTCTGTGCGTCACGCGCGACAAACGGCAGATTCTGGCGCGACAGCAGAAGGGCCGTGGGCCCGCCGTTGTTGACGGCCATGCCGATACTCGCGGGTCGTTGCAGGGCGCTGGCCCAGGCCACCGCCGTTTCCGTGGTGTCGCAGGGGCGCCATACATGCAGATTCGGAATGAGTCGCAGGCTGGCGGCGTGCTCGATGGGCTGGTGAGTGGGGCCGTCTTCACCCAAGCCGATGGAATCATGGGTGAACACATGTACCACGCGCTGCTTCATGAGTGCGGCCATGCGCACGGCATTGCGTGAGTAGTCGGAGAACGTGAGGAAGGTGCCGCCATAGGGAATATAGCCGCCGTGCAGCGCCAGGCCGTTCATGATGGCGGCCATGCCGAATTCGCGCACGCCATAGTTGATGTGGCGGCCGGCCTGAATGTGGGCTTCGCCGGGGCGAACGGGCGTCACGCCCTTCCAGTCAGTAAGGTTCGAACCGGTGAGGTCGGCCGAGCCACCTATCATTTCGGGCAGCATGGTCGCATAGGCGGTGAGTGCCAGTTGCGACGCCTTGCGTGTGGCGATGGTTTCCGCCTGCTGGTTCGTGGCCTCGATGAAGGCTTCTGCCTGTTGCGCGAAATCGGCGGGAAGGTCGCCGGCCATGCGGCGTTTGAACTCGGCGGCCTCGGCCGGGAACGCAGCGGCATAGGCGTCGAAGCGCGCTTGCCATTCCTGCTGCATGCGGTCGCCGCTTTCGCGCGCGTTCCAGGCGTCGTAGATGTCAGCCGGAACCTCGAAGGGGCCGTGGGGCCAGCCAATCGCGTCGCGGGTGGCCTTGATTTCTTCACCGCCGAGCGGTGCACCGTGCACTTTCTCGGAGCCCGCCGCATTCGGCGCGCCCTTGCCAATGACCGTGCGGCAGCAAATGAGAGTGGGACGCCCGCCTTGACCGGCCTGCTGCTTGGCTTGCGCGATGGCGCGGTCAACCGCAGCCACATCATGGCCGTCGACGTTGCGGATCACGTTCCAGCCATAGCTTTCGAAACGCCCCGGTGTGTCGTCGGCGAACCAGTTCTCGACCCGCCCGTCGATGGAGATGTCGTTATCGTCGTACAGCACGATGAGCTTCGACAGACCCAGCGTACCGGCCAGCGAACACACTTCGTGGGAAATGCCTTCCATCAGGCAACCGTCGCCCACAAACGCATAGGTGTAGTGATCGACGATGGCGTGACCGTCGCGATTGAATTCGGAAGCCAGCAAGGCTTCGGCGAGCGCCATGCCGACGGCATTGGCGACACCCTGCCCCAGCGGCCCGGTGGTGGTTTCTACCCCGGCCGTGATACCCACTTCAGGGTGACCCGGCGTACGCGAATGAAGCTGCCTGAACTGCTTCAGCTCGTCGATGGGCAGGTCGTAGCCCGTGAGGTGCAGCAGCGAATAGATCAGCATCGAGCCGTGCCCGTTCGACAGCACGAAGCGGTCGCGGTCGGGCCAGGTGATATCGGCAGGGTTGTGGCGCAGGTGGCGTGACCACAACGCGACGGCAATTTCGGCCATACCCATCGGCGCACCGGGGTGGCCGGAATTGGCTTGTTGGACCGCATCCATGGACAACGCGCGAATGGCGTTCGCCATGGACATGACTTGGGCTGGCGTATGGCTCATCGGGAATATACGAGAGGCCCCTTCGGCACCGGCCGGCGCAGCCTCATCATCAGAGTTTACAAAGCTAGGGATTTTACCACCCACCGCCCTTCCGCACCCTGCGGCCCATCGAAGCGCCCGCGCCCCGCAGGTATCATGACGCCTTTGCGCCCATGTCCGGCCGGCCCGCCCCGTCATTCAAGAGCCGCTCCCATGAATCTGCCCCGATTTCACTGCCCCTTCCCCTTGGCCGCTCACCTGCGCGTCGAACTGCCGGAGGCGCTCGCTCACCATGCCGTGCGGGTGCTGAGGCTGCGCGACGGTGCCTCCATCATCGTGTTCGACGGCCAAGGCGGCTGTTACCCAGCCACACTCGAAATCGAGAACCGGCGGGCGTGGGCGCATACCGGCGCGCACGAGCTCACCGATATCGAGCTGCCCGTTCGAACCGTACTGGTTCAGGGCATCGCGTCGGCCGACAAGATGGATTGGATCACTGAAAAGGCGGTTGAGATGGGCGTTGCGCAACTGGTGCCGATTACGGCCCGGCGTAGCGTAGTACAGCTCTCGCCCGAGCGGCGCGAGAAACGGGTGCAACATTGGCAGCGCATTGCCGTCGCGGCAAGTGAGCAGTGCGGCCGCAACCGCATCATGGAGGTCGCGCCGCCTCAGAGCCTTGCCGAGTGGCTGCGCGGTGAGGCGGAGCCCGGCATGCTGCGCCTAACCTGCCACCCCCATGCCGAATCGACACTCGCCGAAGCGGTGCAGGCGCATGCCGGCGCGCTGGCGCTGCTGGTTGGGCCTGAAGGTGGATGGTCGGACGAGGAACTGGCGCTGATGGAGGAAAACGCTCTGACCCGTGTGCGGTTCGGGCGCCGCGTACTGCGCACCGAAACCGCGGGCGTCGCCCTGATGGGCGCGCTGGCAGCGATCAAGGGCTGGGAATAGCGCTGCGGCCGCTGCTGTGCACCTTTACCGCTGCCGGGTGCCGTTGCCGCTGCCGGGTGCCTTTACTCTTCGGCTGAGCCTGAATAAGGCGTAGGCGCCACACCAGGCTCTGGGTCGGGGTGCCGCCCGGCGTGCACGAAATGGAAGCCGAAAATCCGGCCGTTATTCGCCGCGAACTCAGCGGCGTCGTTGCATACGCTCTCGATAGCAGCCGAATCCTCTTCCAGAGCCGGGTCGCCGGAATGTAGATTGTGAAACCACAAGAACAGGCCGACCTTCTGGTCGAGTACCGTATCGCACAGACAGTCGTAAAGCGCGTCGAGATTTCCGCCGAAGAATTCGGGGAAATCAACCGCCTTGACGACGGCACGCAATACAGCGGAACGGCTGCGCGCGCGGTCGCAGTCGACCACAAAGGCGGTCAGGCCCTCTTTGACAGCAGCCTCGATCACTTCATCCCGCTCTGTGGATGAAACGTCCACCAAGCCACCGCTTTGCAATTTTTCCGACAATGATTGCACCTGGCTCATCCGGGCGTCTCCTTGAAAAACGCATGCACCTCGTGCGCGCGACGCATGGTGTCGGCGCGACCTAGCTCGATGAGTGCCTGCGTGTAACTCCCCTCGAACAACAAATATGAGATCAGGGCGGCGCCCGCCCTGCTCCCGGACCTCGACGATACACCGAGAACGGCGAAGAGGGAGCGTGCCGCGCGCGGCATCTGCTTGAGGTGGGCCATGGCCAATTCGTCAAGCGAGCGACTAGGGGTAATCGCCAATGTACTGACCGGGCGCAGCGACTGGGTTTTTAATACATTTGGAGGCAGCTGCGCAAGCAGATGATTCACTCTTTCCATACTTTCAAAATCGCTTGCGACGGTATCCTGGAAAATACTGAATAGCGCATGCCCACCGATCTGCGCCAAAGAGGGGTAAGGCGGGTCGGAACGACGCAGTTCGGGGTGGGTCTCGTCACGGTAACTCGTTCCCACAACAAAGATTTTTTCGGCACCGAGGTGAATCGCCGGGCTGATGGGCGCCAAGTGGCGCATTGAACCATCGCCGCACCACTCGGTGTGGCCGTGAACCAACAACGCCTGGGCGGGAAATATGAATGGGATGGCCGATGACGCCAGTAAGTGATGCACGCCGATCGATGCCGGCACGGCCTTGCGCAGCGTACGACGCCAGGCCTTGATGCCGCCACGGGCTTGATAAAAAGTGATGTGTTCGCCGGTGCTGTAGCCCGATGCTGTGATGGCCAGTGCGTCGAGCACACCGGCGTCGATGTGGCCACGCAGCCTATCAAAATCGAGCACCCTTTCCAGCAACTCACCGAGCGGCTCATTGTCGAGCAAAGAGCGAGGCTGATAGTTGCGCACCGAAGGCATCAGCCAGCCGGTCGCCAGCATGCCGAACCAGCGCAGACCGGTTCGTAATAGTCGCAGTGGATCTGCGTGGTACACCATGCCGGTGCGCAGGCCCGACCAAAGACCAACGAGGGTATCGACGGCCAACTGCGGGTCATCGGCATGGCAGGCATAGGCGGCCGCATTGATGGCGCCGGCCGACGAGCCGCAAATAATAGAGAAAGGGCTGCAGAAAAGAGGATCGCGCTCGGGGTTGAGCAGTTCAATGACCCCGGCTAGCACACCGGCCTGATAGGCCGCTCGGGCGCCGCCGCCCGTCAGGATCAACCCGACGGGGCTCGCGGACGCGCAATGGGGCTCATGCCTGTCGGGGCGAGTTGGCATCGAAGACGGTTAGGGCCGCCATATTCACGATGCGGCGCACGGTGGAGCTCGAGGTCAGGATATGCACAGGAGCGTTGGCTCCCAGCAAGAACGGCCCCACGGCGACGTTTCCACCCGCAGCCGTCTTCAGCAGGTTGTAGGCAATGTTGCCGGAATCGACGCTGGGGCACACCAGCAGATTCGCCGCACCGGTGAGCGTGGTGGTAGGCAGGATACGACGCCGCAGTTCTTCGTCGAGTGCGCAGTCGCCATGCATCTCGCCGTCGATCTCCAGTTGCGGGTCTGCCGCCCGCACGATTGAGAGTGCCTCTTTCATTTTCTCGCCCGATGAAGAGCTGCCCGTACCGAAATTGGACCGTGACAGCAGCGCCACCTTCGGCTCGATATTGAGGCGCCGCATTTCGTTGGCCGCCATCATCGTGATTTCGGCCAGTTGTTCCGCGTCGGGGTTGTCGTTCACGTGCGTATCGGTGAGCGCAAGCGTGTGCTCGGCCAGCAAGAGAATGTTCATGGCGGCATACGTACGCACGCCCGGAGCTTTGCCGATGACCTCATCGATGAAGCGCAGGTGGTTGCCATAGGAACCCACGGTGCCGCAGATCATGCCGTCGGCATCGCCCAGGCGCACCATCATTGCGCCGATGAGCGTCAAGCGGCGACGCATTTCCACGCGCGCCATCTCTTTACTGATACCG
>CAZPYF010000110.1:0-7786 GCA_964590015.1 uncultured Burkholderiaceae bacterium | reverse complement strand
CACCAAAAGGATTCCGAGCCGGGCCGCTCCGAGTAGTGTGGCGACACAGGGCGTGATTCCCACCCACAGCAGGAACGATGTATCCCAGGCCGTGATGTCGCGCGACCATCGTGCGGTATCGCCTGCTTCGGTGGCCGGGGTCGGGCGCCGGCGCTCCCACCACCACCACGCCAGCCAGGCCAGCCCCATGGGCGAAAGCCGTGCGATCTGTGTGCCGACGAACGACGCGGCGTCTTTCAGCGCTTCGATACGGCCCCCACTGTCAAGCGACCCGCCGGCATAGCGGAAAGGCGCGAAGTCGATCTGCACCAGCCACAGCAGGTGTGGCAGCAGAACCAGAACGAAGCTGACGAGTGCCAGGCCGATGCCCTCAATGTTGCGGCGGTCGCGGAAGCTGCCATGGCGCAGCATGAAGCAGAAGAAGGCAGTAAAGAGAATGACCGCGCTGTATTTGGTCAACATCGACAGCGCGGCAACAGCGCCCAGCCACAACCAGGTGCTGCGTTGCTGGTATCGAACGGCGCGATAGAACAGCCACGTGGCAGCCGCGACCGACCAAAGTTGCGCCGTATCGTGGTTATAGATGGTGCCGCGAATCGAGAAATAGAGTGTGGTCGATACCAGGAGCACGGCGACGGCGGCCTTTGCCGCGCTCGCAAACTCGCGCCCCAGCAACCACAGAAACCATAATGCGGTGGCCGACGCGGCCATGCCGGCCAAGAAAGGCAACCACAACGGGCGCCCAAAAAGTTGGGTGAGGCCGTAAAGCATCCACGAGGGAAGAGGGGGGTGCTTGGTGTAGCCCCACTCCAGACTCACGGCCCACACCAGTTCCTCCATCCCGTCGAGATCGGGCGCCGAATGGCTTAGAGCCATGAGCACTGTCCACACGACGACGAATGCGATGAGGAAAACGCCCATCGTTACATCGGCGCCGTCCATGCGTCGTGGGTTATGTATAGTCATGTCTCTATTTATGTTTCAATTATTCATTCTATGTATTTGCGCCTTCAGCGCGTGCATTGTAGTTAAGCTCTGTTTCTCTTGCCACGGCACTGCGGTTGCCTGCGGTCCCCGAGTTCAAACTCATGGCATACGCCACTCGGCGTTCTACCCTCAAAGAATCAAAGGAGGTTCTTCAATGAAACCATGGTCACGATTGCTTTTCGCCGTCTCGTGCGCGGCTTTGCTGTTGCCGGGTGTGCTCAAGGCGCAGCACGCCGGGCACGCCGCGCCGGCGGAAAAATCGCCATCGACCCAAGTCGCCGACGCAACCCGAGGCGCCCAAGACGTGGCCTATCAGGCCGATGTGGTGTATTCGTTGCGCACCAGCATCTCTGACGGCAAGCTCGTGTTCATCGGTCTGACTGGCTCGATTACAGACCAAGTGAACCCAGACCTGCATGTTCCCGAAGGTGCAGTGGTGCAGATCAACCTGGTGAACGATGACGGCGCCATACACGATATCGCCGTGCCCGAATTCAATGTGAAGTCTGACAACATCACCGGCAAGGGCTCCGCCACGACCGTGGTGTTTCGCGCCACCAAGAGCGGGGTGTTCGAGTATCTATGTACCCTTCCCGGGCATAAAGCGGCCGGAATGTTCGGTCGTTTGATCGTGGGTGACCCGCCTGAGGAGGAAAAGATCGACGCACTCGACATCGCGCAAGATCCCACCGCAGTAGGCACGCCCGTTGGTGATCGTGAACCGCAGCATGTCACCATCGACCTCGAAACCACAGAGGTTCTGGGTTTCCTGACCTCGGGCAGCACGTACCGTTACTGGACCTTCAACAACAAGGTGCCAGGCCCGTTCATCCGAGTGCGCGTGGGCGATACCGTTACCATCAACATGAAGAATGCTGATGACTCGCACCATATCCACTCCATCGACCTGCATGCCGTCACGGGCCCAGGCGGCGGGGCGGCGGTAACCCAGGCAGGGCCGGGGCAGACCAAGAGCTTCACGTTCAAGGCCATGCAACCGGGCATCTATGTCTACCATTGCGCAACGCCCATGGTGGCACAGCACATTACCAACGGCATGTACGGCATGATTCTGGTGGAGCCGGAAGGCGGTCTCGACCCCGTTGATCGGGAGTTCTACGTCATGCAGGGCGAGCTGTATACCGCTCAGAAGCATGGGGCGCCGGGTCATCAGGAATTCTCGCTCGAGAAGCTGCTCGACGAGCGCCCTGAGCATCTGATGTTCAATGGCACGATGGATGCGCTGACGCACGATCACAAGCTGAAGGCCAACGTTGGTGAAACGGTTCGCATCTTCTTCGGTGTGGGCGGCCCTAACCTCACGTCGAGCTTCCACGTTATCGGCGAAATCTTCGACCGTGTGTACAACCAGGGCTCGCTGACCAGCCCACCGCTCACTGACGTGCAAACCACGACAGTGGCCCCGGGTGGCGCCACCATCGTCGAATTCAAGCTCGACGTGCCTGGGAACTACATCTTGGTTGATCACGCGCTGTCACGTGCCGAGAAGGGCTTGTCGGGAATTCTGGAAGTGACCGGCGACGAAGACCACGACGTCTTCTATTCGAAGGAAGCCATCGACCCCAACTCGGGTCACTGATTTACGCGTTGAATACCGACGCAAGCCAGTCGTAGGCGCGTTGGTGGTAAACGGAACGGGCATTGGTTTGACAATGCCCGTTCGCCCCTTCAGCAATGTTAAGCAGCGGGCGCTGCAGCCACGCTTCAAACAAGGGGTCGCCGTAAGCGAGTTTCATGGAATCCAGCCTTGTTGAATGCCATGGCAAGCCACCTCGGTTGCGCCGTCGGGCAGCATGGCCGGCATCTCGCTACGGCAGATGTCGCGGGCGTGCGGGCAACGCGGGTGAAAGGGGCAGCCATGTGGCGGGTTCAAGGGGTTTGGCACTTCGCCTGCCACGGGCACGCGGCGTTTGCCTGTGCCCGAGGTATCGGGAATGGCCGACAGCAGCATGGTCGTATAAGGGTGGCGCGGGTTCTCGAAGAGCTCGTCGCGCGTGGCGAGTTCGACAATCTTGCCCAGGTACATCACCGCAACGCGGTCGGCCACGTGGTGCACCACCGCCAGATTATGCGAAATAAACAGGTAGGTGAGCCCCAGGTCTCGCTGCAGCTGCTTCATCAGGTTAAGCACCTGAGCCTGCACCGACACATCGAGCGCGGATGTGGGCTCGTCGCACACCAAGAATTCAGGCCGGGCCGCCAGAGCCCGGGCAATTGAGATGCGCTGGCGCTGCCCGCCCGAGAACTGGTGCGGATAGCGATTGCGATCGGATGCCGACAGGCCCACCTGTTCCAGCAACTCGTCCACCCGCGCATCGCGCTCGGCCGAGCTCAGATTGCCATGCACTTTAAGCGGTTCGGCAATGATCCGCCCCACACGCCAGCGCGGGTTCAGGCTGGCATACGGGTCTTGGAAGATCATCTGCAGGCGTTGACGCAACCGCTTGCCTTCCGAGGAATGCAGTTTGGAAATCGGTTCACCGTCGAACTCGATATGGCCGGATGACGGCGCATACAAGCCCACCAGCAGACGTGCAACGGTGGATTTTCCGCAGCCGGACTCGCCCACCAGAGCTAGCGTTTCGCCTTTCTTTAGCGTGAACGACACCCCGTTTACGGCTTTCAAGCGCACTCTCGGGCGGCGTTTGATGACACGCTCTAGCCATGGGCCCGAAACGTCGAACCAGCAACTGGCGTTGTCGACTTTTACGAGGTCGGTGGCGGTGTTGCTCATGGCGCCACCTCGCTGTCGTAAAGCCAGCAGGCAGCCAGCGTGTCGCGAGCCGGCATGAGTTCAGGCCGCTCTTCGGAACAGCGCGGCATGCGTTGGGGGCAGCGCGGATTGAATGGGCAGCCGGGCGGGATCGCGTTCAGCCTCGGCATGCTGCCGTCGATCTGAGTGAGCGAACGCGCCTTATTGTGAATAGAAGGGATCGAGCCCATGAGCCCCTGGGTATAGGGGTGCTGCGGCGCGTGGATTACGCGCTCGACGGGCCCGATCTCGACGACGCGGCCCGCGTACATGACGGCCACGCGGTCGGCCGTTTCCGCGATGACGCCCATGTCGTGCGTAATCAGCATCACCGCTGCCCCATGGTCATGGCACAGCGCTCTAAGCAGATCGATAATTTGCGCCTGAATCGACACATCGAGGGCTGTGGTGGGCTCATCGGCCACAATAAGGCGCGGTTCGGCGGCCAGCGCCAGGGCGATGACCACGCGCTGACGCATGCCGCCCGAGAATTGGTGCGGGTAGTGATCGATGCGTTCGCGCGCGGCAGGAATGCCTGTGGATTCCAGTAGTTCGATGGCACGCTCGCGCGCCTGTGCGGTGTTCAGCGGCAGATGGGTGGTGATGGTCTCCACCAACTGCTGCCCGACGGTGTAAAGCGGATTCAGCGACGTGAGCGGGTCTTGGAAGATCGCGCCGATTTCTTTGCCGCGCACCCGCCGCAGCGCCTCTTCGTCGAGCTGGTCGATACGCCGCCCGTCGAGCACGATCTGGCCGGCGGCGATGCGCCCGGGCGGTTCAAGCAAACCGATAATGGCCGAACCCGTGAGCGATTTGCCGGCGCCCGATTCCCCCACCACACCCAGGATTTCACCTTTGTTGATATGGAAGGAGACATCGTGGAGTGCGGTGAGCACGCCCCGGCGCGTATGAAACTCGACGCGCAGATTCTGTACTTCTAGAAGGGCGTTGGAAGTGGGCATATCAATTCAAGCGTGGATTCAAAGCGTCGCGCAGCCAGTCGCCCAGCAGGTTCACCGATAGAACGAGAAGCACGAGGGCGACGCCGGGGAAGATGGTGATCCACCATTCGCCCGAGAACAGAAAGTCGTTGCCGACGCGGATCAGCGTACCCAACGAGGGCGAAGTGGGCGGCACGCCTACGCCCAGAAAAGAGAGCGTGGCTTCGGTGATGATGGCCGTGGCAACGTGCACCGTGGCCAGCACCAGCACCGGGCCCAGCACATTGGGCAAGACATGCTGAAACAGAATAGCGGTAGACGACACCCCGGTAACACGGGCCGCCTGCACATATTCGCGATTCTTTTCCACCAGGGTTGAGCCACGCACCGTGCGCGCGTATTGCGGCCAGCCGGCCAGAGCGATGGCGCCGACCAGAACGGGGAAGGCGATATTCTCGTGCATGTCGGACGGTACGGCAGCCCGCACGACGCCGTCGATGAGCAGGGCGATAAGAATGGCAGGGAAGGACAGCTGTACGTCGGCCACGCGCATAATCAAGGCATCGAACCGCCCGCCAACATAGCCGGAAATCAAGCCCAGCACGATGCCGATGAGCATGGCGAGCGCGACCGAGGCCAGCCCGATGAATAACGACACCCGCATGCCGTACAACAACGACGAGTACAGATCGCGACCCTGGCTGTCGGTGCCCAACAGGTATTCCGGGTTGCCGTTCTCCATCCACAGGGGCGGCGTGAGCGCATCGATGAGGTTGATGGTGGCCAGATCGAACGGGTTGTGGGGCGCTACCCAGTCGGCGCCTAGCGAACCGATGAGCAGTAGCAGTAGGGTGACGCTGGCCACAACGGCCACCGACGAGGTGCGCCACGCGTACGCCAGGTCGCTGTCCCACGCCCGATGAAACAGGCCCGCCATTAGTGGGCTCCTTTACGAGCGATGCGCAGGCGCGGGTCTACTACGAAATACAGCATGTCGACGATGAGGTTGATAACAACAAAGATGAGTGCGATGAGGCAGAGGTAGGCGGCCATTACCGGAATATCGGCGAACTGCACCGCCTGAATGAATAACAGACCCATGCCCGGCCACTGGAATACGGTTTCGGTGACGATAGCAAATGCGATGATGCCGCCCAACTGTAAACCGGTGATGGTAATGACCGGCACCAACGTGTTCTTCAGTGCGTGGCCGAAGTGAATCGCCCGGCGCGACAGCCCGCGTGCACGGGCGAACTTGATGTAGTCTTGCCGCAGCACTTCGAGCATCTCGGAGCGCACCAGACGCAAAATAAGCGTGAGCTGGAAGAGCGACAGCGTGATGGCGGGAAGAATCAGGTGCCGCCAGCCGTCGACGGTGAGCAGGCCGGTTGTCCACCAGCCCAGATCAACGGTATCGCCACGCCCGTAGCTGGGTAGCCAGCCGAGCATGACCGCGAAGACCAGTATCAGCAGAATGCCGATCAGGAACGTGGGCAACGACACGCCAAGCAAAGAAAGCGCCAGTATGGCCTGCGATAGCCGGCCCTTGCGATTTAACGCGGTGTAGACGCCTAGCGGCAACCCCACAATCAATGCAAGGGCGGCCGCCACCGTGGAGAGCTCCACTGTGGCGGGCAGGCGGGTGGCCAGCAACGATGACACCGACTGGCCTTGACGCAGCGACAAGCCGAAGTCGCCCTGCATGGCGTTGCCCACGAAACGTACGAACTGTACGGGCGCCGGCTGGTCGAGGCCCAGCTGGGCGCGCAAGTCGAGGCGGTCTTGTTCCGTGGCGTCTTGCCCCAACATGATCGTGACGGGGTCACCCACATACTGGAACAGCGTGAAGGCGATGAGCGAAACAGCGAGCATTACGCCGACCGCCTGAAGCAGTCGGCGCAGAATGAAAAAAGCCATTTAGGAGTATTGCCCGCTTAGTCGACCGTGACCCATTCCATGGTAAGACGGTTGTCGGCACGGTGAACCACGTTCACATTCTTGCCCATCGCCCAGGGAATGACCTGGTCGTGCAGCGGAATGTGGCCGTATTCGCTGGCATGGATTTCCAGAGCCTTCTGAATGGCGGCCGTACGTTTGGCATCATCGGTTTCGGTCTTGACCTGGTCGATGAGGGTGTCGACTTCGGCGTTGGTGTAGCTACCGTAGTTGAATGAGCCGTCGGCGCCTTCACCCTTGCTGCGAATCAGGCTTTGCAGGGTGTAGAGCGCGTCGAATGTGGGTACGCCCCAGCCGAACAGGTAGGCGCTGGTATCGTAGCTCTGCACTTTGGGGAAGTACGTGGCGCGCGGCATGGCGTTCAACTGTACCTTGACGCCCACGCGAGCCCACATGGCCACGATCGCCTGGCAGATGGCTTCGTCGTTGATGTAGCGGTTATTGGGGCAGTCGAGCGTGAAACCGAGCTTGTCGGCATAGCCGGCTTCCTTGAGCAGTTCACGCGCGCGCTCGGGGTTGTAGGCTTCGCGCTTGGCGAGCTCTTCCGACCAGCCATTCACTTGCGGAGCGATCATGGTGCCGGTGGGTAACGACAGGCCGCGCATGACCGCTTTCTTCAAGGCTTCGGTGTCGATGGCGCGATACAGCGCTTCACGCACACGGACATCGGCAAACGGGTTCGAACCCTTTACCGTGGAGTACTTGAGCTCGGGGCTTTTCTGATCGAGGCCGATGTAGATCGTGCGGTATTCATTGCCTTCCACCACCTTGGCCTGCTGACGCAGCCGCTCGAGGTCTTGTGCCGCGGGGTCGAGCACGAAATCAATTTCGCCCGAAAGCAGGGCGGCGGTGCGGGTCGCGCTTTGCTTGATGGGGGTATAGGTGATTTTTGTGACGTTGCCCTTCTTGTTGGCCTTGCCCCACCACTCGGGGTTCTCTTCAAAGACCGTACGTACGTCGACTTCGCGCGACACCAGCTTGTAGGGGCCCGTACCGTTGGTGTTCCGGGCCGAGAAGGTTTCTTCCTTCTTCGAGAAATCTTGCGGTTCGGTGGCGTTGTTCTTCTCGGCCCACTCGCGGTTCATGATGAACACGTTGGTGAGCTGGCGCAGCAGAACTGGGTTGGGCC
>CAZPYF010000109.1:0-7859 GCA_964590015.1 uncultured Burkholderiaceae bacterium | reverse complement strand
CGGTCGCGGCGCATCGACCACAAGGAAGCCGGCATGGGCGACTGTGTCGATTGCAGCTTGTGTGTACAGGTGTGCCCCACCGGAATCGATATTCGCGAAGGCATGCAGTACATGTGTATTGGCTGTGGGGCGTGCGTCGATGCGTGCGACACGGTCATGGACAAAATGGATTACCCGCGTGGCCTCATACGCTACACCTCGGGTAATGCCATCAAGGAAGGCCTCACTCAGCAACAGGTGCGCAAGCGCGTATTCCGCCCTCGTACCCTGGTGTACATGGCGATTCTGGCGGCGGTGTTCGTGGCGTTCATGGTTTCGCTGGCTACCCGCACCACGCTGCGCGTCGACGTCATTCGAGACCGGGGGGTATTGGGTCGCGAAGTGCCCGGCGGCATGATCGAGAACGTTTACCGGCTGCAGATTATCAACACCGCCGAAGAGTCGCTATCGCTCGATCTCTCGGCAGCGGGCATTCCTGAAATCACCCTCACCTTGGCCGACGGCACATCCTCGAAGGTGATGATCGACCCGGCGTCGAATCGGCTCGTGCCGATAGTGGTGCGGGTGCCGGTGGGGCAGGCCGATTCCGGGCTGCACGACATCGAGCTTCATGCCGAAGCAGTGTCGGAAGAAGGGCGTGAGGTCAGGGTCGTAGAGCGCTCCAGCTTTTATGTGCCGAAGTGATCGCTGGGCGTGCGGCGCGCCGAGCGCTCCGATATTGTGATATGTTCGAAGTTCAAAGAGGCAAGCAACATGAAAAGCACAGATGAAGGCAAACCGTGGTACCGCGAGCCGTGGCCCTGGATCCTGATGGCGGGTCCGGCACTGGCGATCGTAGGTTGCGGCATTACCATTTATCTGGCCATGACCAATTTCGGCGATCAAGAAATTCGAGACGGCGGCGTGAAGCAAGGGCTAGTGGTTACCAAACCTCAGGCTCAGTCGGAAGCGCGCCCTTGATCACCCAGGAGACCCTGCTATGAAGTGGCGTTCGCTGATGTGGATACTGTGGCCCTCGTTTCTGGCCGCCGCGATGATGACGTTCTTTGTGTTTGCGCTCATCGATCCGCTCGACATCGTGATCTTCGGGCACATCCAAGCCAGCCGCATGCAGGCTTACACCGTGGGCTTTTTCTTCTTTTGGGTAATGGCTGCGCTATCAAGTACGCTAACGCTGAATATCGCTCCGCGTGCGCAGGAATACGATGAGTTTGGCGAGCCGATCAATTAAGGCGGGGGTGCCGCTTCTAGCCGCCAGGCCAGAGCGGGCTTAACCGCAGTCGGTGCCCGCGAGCACGCGCAGGGCTTGCATGTCGATAATGTGCACTTCGCGCTGCTGAATTTTCAGTAGGCCTTCGCGGGCAAAACGCGAAAACAAGCGGCTTACGGTTTCCAGGGTCAGCCCCAGGTAGTTGCCAATTTCCTCACGGCTCATGCGCAGCACGAATTCGTACGGCGAATAGCCCAGGGCGGCCAGTCGGTTCGACAGATTCAGCAGAAATGCGGCAAGGCGCTGTTCCGAACGCAAGGCCCCAAGCGACATCACCAGCTGGTGCGACCGATTGATCTCTTTGCTCATGAGCCGGCGGAACTGTTGCTGAAGCACAGGCAATTGCAGCGAGAGGTTGTCCATCTCGTCAAGACGAATCACACAAACTTCGCTATCTTCCAGCGCGATGGCATGCGACGCATGGGTATTGTCGAGCAGGCCGTCCATGCCCAAGATTTCGCCCGGCAGCAGAAAACCGGTGATCTGAACCTGGCCCGACGCATCTTCGAGTTGGGTCTTGATAGACCCCGAACGAATGCCATAGACGGCTTCGGTCTTGTCGCCCAGATGGAAGAGAGCGGTTCCCTTAGGCAGGCGAATACGCTCCTTGATCAGCTCGTCAAGCTTTGAGACGTCATTGCGCGCCATACCTAGAGGCAGACAAACCTCGCTCAGCATACAGGTCGAGCAACGCGTGGACTCGGGAGTTACATTTATTCGCTTTTGCATACGGTAGGAGCGCCCCGGAAGGCAAAAACTGCAGGCAAACATTGCCGTTTGATACACATCAAGTATAAAGGATTGCCCCGTGTCTGTCCGTATTGCCTCATTATTATATTTGTGATAGGCGCTCCAGGTGTGCGCAATGGCCTACGGCTTAATACGAGCTGGAAATTTGTAAGAGGGCGCCGGGCGCCGCGAAGAGTGGATGCGGGTCTGCCGCCATGAGCTCGGCGCTTCAGCCTTTTTCCCAGTAAGTAGGCGAGGAATAATGCTGCTTCAGCAATTCAAGGAAGAGATGCAGACGTTGTGGCAGATGCCTGCGCTCGGGCGTCAAGGCAAATATACCATTCGGGGGCGCGGCGTATTCCTCCAACACCGTAACGAGCCGGCCCTCGGCCAGGTCTTCGCGCACTTCCCATAACGATCGCCATGCCAGGCCGATGCCGGCGAGGGTCCATTGATGCAGCACGGAACCGTCGCTGCATGCCAGATTTCCCTTCACCCGTATCGCGCGTACCTGCCCATTCTGACGTAACAGCCAGCCTTTCGCTTGGTTGCCTTGCTGGCCGAATGACAAGCAGTTGTGATCGAGCAGGTCGTCCGGGGTATTGGGCCGGCCATGCCGCTGCAGATATTCCGGTGCAGCCACGATCACTCGCTTGTTGTCGGCCAATCGTTGCCCCACGATGCGGGAGTCTTCGAGCTCGCCGATGCGAATGGCACAGTCGTAGCCTTCATCGATCAGGTCAACCAGGCGGTCGCTAAGGTCGAGGCTGATGGAGACGTCGGGGTAGGCTTCTACGAACTCGGGCAGCAACGGCGCGATATGGCGGCGCCCAAAGCCGGCCGGCGCAGTGACGCGCAGGTGCCCCGACGGCCTGACGCTGCCTTGTGCGACGCGCGACTCCACGTCGTTCAGCTCTCGAAGGATGCGTTGCGCCTCTTCAAGAAATGCGCTGCCTTCGGAAGTGAGTGACATTCTGCGAGTAGAGCGCACCAGCAGCTTGATACCGAGCCGCGCTTCGAGCGCATTGATGCGTCGGCCCATCATCGCGGGTGCAATGCCTTCTTGACGGGCGGCGGCCGACAGGCTGCCCAGTGTGGCGACGGCCACGAAACTTTCGAGCTGCTTGAAACGGCTCATGTGGGCCTCGTAGCGGGTTAAGAGATGAACCGGGCCTGCGGCTAGCCCGGCATGATCAGCGCCATGAGCTTGGCCCGCACGGCTGCCAGTTCTTCGGGGCTGGCGCGGCCTTGCTGGCTGATCTTGATGCCTGACCATCCCAGGCTCTTGACCTGGTCTGCCAGAACGGTTTGCCCCTCGGTGGCAGCCAGTTCAACTTCGAACGGGTAGCCCTTGCCCTGAGACGCGATGGCACAACACATCATCAGACCCGACTTCTTGTTGTAAACGGCCGGGCTGATGACCAGCGCCGCCTTGTAGTCGGGGCCGCTATGTCGAGGGGGAAGCTCGAAATGGACGTGGACGATGTCGCCCGCGTCGGGTGTATAACGTTTGCTCATGTGCGAGGGCGCCTTGTGGGGTGCTACATTGAGCCGAAATCGACTTCAGCGTGGGTATTGCTGGGCTTGATGCCCCCCACCAGCTGGGTCAGCGTGTATTCCTGGCTACGTATTGGTTGCAGTATCAGGTTGCCACGTTCTACCCGCATCTCTACCAGGTCGTCGATGCCTATTCTGAGGCTTTTCAGCATCGACGAGGGCAGGCGAACTGCCGCGCTGTTGCCCCATTTTCTAATGACTCCGCGCATGCCTGCTCCTTCGTCGTTTATGCCGTCCACAGCTTAACAAGTTTCGACTCTGTGTCAACACTGCTGCGAGGCCGGGCAAGCGCACAACGCGCTCGGAGCCTTGAAATTGGCGCGGATGGCCGCACATTCAAGGCATACCATGAATTGACGCCCAGAGGCGAGAGAACTATGAGATTCGACAAACTCACCACGCGTTTCCAGCAAGCCATTGCCGATGCGCAAAGCCTTGCCCTGCGTAACGATAACCCGTATATCGAGCCGGCCCACTTGCTGTCTGCGTTGCTCTCCGACACTGACAGCGGCAGCGCCAGCCTGCTTGCGCGCGCAGGCGTGGCGGTCAACCGGGTCATTCCGGCACTGAACCAGCTTATTTCCGGGTATCCGCAGGTACAGGGCGCGGAAGCCAATATACAGGCCAGCCGCGAGTTGCAGGCGGTACTAGCCCGTACCGAGAAAGAGGCCATGCAGCGCGGCGATGATTACATTGCCAGTGAGCTGTTCCTGCTGGCTTTGGCCGACGACAAAGGCGACACCGGCCGTATCCTGCGCGAGGCAGGGTTGCAGCGTAAGCCGCTCGAGGCGGCGGTGGATGCGGTGCGCGGTGGCGCTACCGTTGACGATCCGGCCGGGGAACAGAACCGCCAGGCCCTTGAGAAGTACACGACCGACGTCACCGACCGTGCGCGGCAGGGCAAGCTCGACCCCGTAATAGGCCGTGACGACGAAATCCGCCGGGCCATACAGATCTTGCAGCGTCGTACCAAGAACAACCCGGTGCTCATCGGTGAGCCCGGCGTAGGCAAGACGGCCATCGTTGAAGGCCTGGCCCAGCGTATCGTCAATAATGAGGTGCCTGAAACCCTGAAAGGGCGGCGCGTCTTGTCGCTCGACATGGCGTCGTTGCTCGCAGGTGCAAAGTATCGCGGCGAGTTCGAGGAACGCCTGAAGGCAGTATTGAAGGAGCTCTCGCACGACGATGGCAACACCATCGTGTTCATTGACGAGCTGCATACCATGGTGGGCGCGGGTAAAGCCGAGGGCGCCATCGACGCCGGCAATATGCTCAAACCAGCGCTGTCGCGTGGCGAGCTGCATTGTATTGGGGCCACCACACTCGACGAATACCGCAAGTACATCGAAAAAGATGCCGCCCTTGAGCGCCGCTTCCAGAAAGTGCTTGTTACCGAGCCGGATGTCGAGTCCACCATTGCAATATTGCGCGGGCTGCAAGAGCGCTATGAACTGCACCACGGTGTGGCCATCACCGACCCGGCCATCGTGGCAGCAGCCGAGCTCTCGCATCGCTACATTACCGATCGCTTCCTGCCCGACAAGGCCATCGACCTGATCGACGAAGCGGCGGCCCGTATCCGTATGGAGATCGACTCCAAGCCCGAGGTGATGGATCGCCTTGACCGCCGTATCATCCAGCTCAAAATCGAACGTGAAGCGGTCAAGCGCGATACCGACGAAGCCTCGCAGCGCCGACTGCAGGCTATCGAAGACGAGTTGCTTAAGCTGCAACGCGAGTACAACGACTACGAAGAAATCTGGAAGGCCGAAAAGGCCGCTGTGCAAGGTTCGCAGTCGATCAAGGAAGAAATCGAGCGGTTGCGTGCCGAGATGGCCGACCTGCAACGCAAGGGGCAGTTTGATCGCCTGGCCGAACTGCAGTACGGGCGGCTGCCCGAGCTTGAAAGCCGTCTGAAGGCAGCCGAAGCCGGCAAACACGAAGTGAACGGCAATACCCCCAAGCTGCTGCGCACTGAAGTTGGCGCTGAAGAGATCGCTGAAGTGGTCTCGCGTGCTACCGGTATCCCCGTGTCGAAGATGATGCAAGGCGAGCGCCAGAAATTGCTCGACATGGAGAGCCATCTGCGTGAACGGGTCGTGGGCCAGGAAGAGGCCGTGACTCTTGTCGCCGATGCCATCCGCCGTTCGCGTGCGGGGCTTTCGGATCCGTCACGCCCTTATGGTTCATTCCTGTTCCTCGGCCCCACTGGTGTCGGCAAGACAGAGCTCACCAAGGCGCTGGCCAGTTTCCTCTTCGATTCTGAAGACCATATGATTCGCATCGACATGAGCGAATTCATGGAGAAGCATTCAGTGGCGCGTCTTATCGGTGCGCCTCCGGGCTATGTCGGCTACGAGGAGGGCGGTTATCTGACTGAAGCCGTGCGTCGCAAGCCCTATAGCGTCGTGCTGCTGGATGAAGTCGAGAAGGCGCACCCGGATGTCTTCAACGTGCTGCTGCAAGTGCTGGATGACGGGCGCCTCACCGATGGGCAAGGCCGTACGGTGGATTTCCGCAATACCGTGATCATCATGACCTCCAACCTGGGGTCGCAGCATATCCAGAGCATGGCCGGCCAGCCCTACGACGTGGTCAAGGAGGTCATCTGGACGGAGCTCAAACAGAGCTTCCGGCCTGAATTCCTGAACCGCATCGATGAGGTGGTGGTGTTCCATTCGCTCGATTCCAGGCATATCGAGTCCATCGCGCGTATCCAGCTGCAACGTCTGGCGGAGCGTCTGGCTGAGCGCGAAATGCGTCTGGAAGTATCCGATGCCGCAGTGGCGCAGCTGGCACGCGCCGGTTTCGATCCGGTATTCGGTGCGCGGCCGCTCAAGCGCGCCATCCAGCAGCATATCGAAAACCCGGTCGCGCGACTGGTACTGGACGGCACCTTTGGCGAAAAAGACGTCGTGCCGGTCGATTGGCAGGACGACAAATTCGTGTTTGAGCGCACGCTGCAGTAAGTTGGCCTCGGTGGTGTGTCTGCACACACCCTTGCGGACGTACAACGCCCCGGCGGCCGGGAAAATCATCCCGCCCGCCGGGGCGTATTTCATGTCGTGTCGGTTAGATCTGTACCCAATGGACGAACACGAAACGAAGGTGAAGGCGCTGCAAAACGCGCTGAACGCTGGCCTTGAATCCGGCGAGCCGCGCCCGTTCGACTTCGAGGCCTTCAAGGCCCGCAAGCGGCGCTGGCAAGAGAGAACCTGCAGGCTGCATTCAAGCGGGTGCCGGCTGATCCGTGCGTATCTGAACAGCGGCATCATGGATGGCGGCGTGGTCATTGAGCGGGCGGATCCGCATGCCGGGTGGTGTGGGAGGGGCGCAGTCTACAAAGACTGCCCCCTATCCCGATGGCGTCAGAAGTCCAGTTGTTCTTGCCGAATGCCTAAGGCGATCGCGATCTTCTCGCGGCTCGACTTCCGTAGGCGCTCGCTTTTTTCTTGCTGGGCGTAGGCGGGCTGGCTGATACCCAAGCGCAGCGCAACGTCTGCCTGGGTCAGGCCGAGGTGCTCGCGCCATGCTTTCACTGGCGTGGCGCCGTCGACAGTGCGGCTGATGACTTCGTGAGGGATCAGGCCACGATCTTCAGCGCGGCTGGCGATGTAATCGTCGTAGGGAATCACTACGAAGGCCGGTTTGCCACCGGGGCCGTTGATAATCTGGATGTTAGTAGGTGCGTTCATCGCGTTTCCTCACTTCTTGGATTTCGACGATGCGGATGCCTCCATCCCAGTCGAATAGGACTCGGTAGCTACCAACTCGCAGACGGTAGCCGTACGGGTGGTTGGTGAGTGCTTTCACGTTCGGGCTCTCTGGCATGGCCGCCAGGGTGTTGACGCCATCGCGCACGGCGACCTGATGCAGACGATCCAACTTGCGTAGCTGCTTGGCAGCTTTCTGAGTCCAGTGAATCGTGTTCATGGGCGGATTATAAGCTATTTATAAGTTATCGTTAAGGAAATAAGTCGGTACAAGTGGGTCCTCCGGGGCCACCTGGACAAAAAACCAACGCTGAGTCGAGCAGGCATAGAAAAAGCCGCAAACCCTCTGTTTACAAGACTTTGCGGCTTCCGGTGTTCTGGTGACACATCCCTGAAGCTGGGAATTTGCACCTGAATATAGAAAATACGTATTGATGTCAATGATTTACAAGCTGCTTGAGGCAAGCGTATCAGTGTCGTGTGCCAGCGTAAAGTAAAATCGATTACGAAATTGTCGCTGCTTAAAAGCGTGGGAACCGAGGCTGATATACGCATATAATATATTGGATATGATGCGCATCATTTAAGCC
>CAZPYF010000108.1:6468-7865 GCA_964590015.1 uncultured Burkholderiaceae bacterium | reverse complement strand
CGGGCATGTTCTTGTCGCAGCCGCCGATGACCAGCACGCCGTCCATCCACTGCCCTTGCACGCAGGTCTCGACACAGTCGGCGATGACTTCGCGCGACACCAGCGAATACTTCATGCCTTCGGTACCCATCGACATGCCATCCGAGATGGTGGGGGTGCCGAACATCTGGGCATTACCGCCAGCCGCCTCAATGGCCTCGACCGCCGCGTCGGCGAGCTTCTGCAAGCCGCTGTTGCACGGCGTGATGGTGCTATGGCCGTTGGCCACGCCCACCATGGGTTTGGAGAAGTCGGCGTCGGTATAACCCAGCGCGTAATACATGGAGCGGTTGGGGGCCCGTTCGGGGCCTTCTACGATATTTGCCGAGCGCCGGCGTCGCGGTGAGGTCATGTGGAGTTCTCCGTGCAGATAGGAACGCATTCCCTGTGTATGTTACGGCACATCAGGTCATAATGAATGCTCGCATGTCGAACCAAGGAGGCAACATGTCCAACATTGCACCCGTCGTGCTCATCACCGGTGCCAGCCGGGGCATAGGCGCTGCGGCGGCCACATTGGCCGCACGCGATGGTTTCGATGTGGCCATTGGCTACGTCAAGAACGAAGCCGCCGCTCAGCAGGTGGCCGAGGCCGTGCGCCGGCGCGGGCGCCGTGCTGCCATCATTCAGGGCGATGTCGGCGATCTGGCACAGATCCCTCACATGTTCGCGAAAACCGAGGAACAGCTCGGGCCCATTACAGCGCTTGTGAATAACAGCGGCATCACCGGCCCCATCGGGCCGTTCGCCAACACTACCAGCGAGATCGTCGAGCAGGTATTCCGTGTGAATGTACTGGGCACCATAGAGTGCTGCCGTCACGCCGTGGCGCACTTCCAGCGCAACGCGATACCCGGTGTAATCGTGAATGTGTCATCGGTGGCCGCGCGTACCGGCAGCCCGCACGAATACATTCACTACGCCGCAAGCAAGGCGGCCGTCGAGACCTTCACACTGGGGCTGGCGCGCGAGATGGCGGCTCAGAACATACGGGTGTGCGCAGTGGCGCCGGGCTCTACGCTCACCGACATTCACGCCACCGCTGGCGAACCTGATCGCCCCGCACGCGTGGCGCCCCGCATTCCACTGGGCCGGCTCGCGCAGCCCGAAGAGATTGCCGAAACGATCACGTGGCTCCTGTCGCCCGCCGCATCGTACCTCACCGGTACAGTGGTGCACTGCGCCGGCGGCTTGTAATCGGCGGGCCAAGAGGGTCGCGCGGCCTTCGATTGCCGCGCGAGCCATGAAGCAGCGTTCGGGCGGCCGCAGAGCCGCCCGTTACCGCCCTATACGGCTTCGATGTTCGCCGGCTGCGCTTGGCGCGCACGCGCCGCGGGGCGCAGTTGCGAGATATCGCG
>CAZPYF010000108.1:0-6458 GCA_964590015.1 uncultured Burkholderiaceae bacterium | reverse complement strand
ACCACGGTCGGCCGACGTCGCCATGGCCGCGTAGGCCAACAGCGCCTGCGAAACCACCCGCTCACGGTTCACCGGCTGCCAGGCCGTGTCGCCGCGCGCTTCCATTTCCTCGCGCCGGTCTGCGAGCTCTTCATCGCTGATCGCCAAGTGAATGCGGCGATTGGGGATATCGATCTCGATGGTGTCGCCATCTTGCACCAGACCGATATTTCCGCCTTCAGCCGCCTCGGGCGACGCATGGCCGATGACCAGACCCGAAGAGCCGCCCGAAAAGCGGCCATCGGTAAGCAGGGCCGATGACGCGCCCAGACCCTTGGATTTCAGGTACGAGGTGGGGTAGAGCATTTCCTGCATGCCCGGGCCGCCCTTCGGGCCCTCGTAGCGAATGATGACCACGTCGCCTGACTTCACCACATCGCCCAGAATGCCTTCCACGGCATCTTCCTGGCTTTCAAACACGCGCGCACGCCCCGTGAACTGAAGAATGCTTTCGTCGACGCCGGCAGTCTTGACGATGCAGCCTTTCTCGGCCAGGTTGCCGTACAGCACCGCCAGGCCGCCGTCTTCCGAATAGGCGTGCTCGCGGTTGCGAATACAGCCGTTTTCGCGGTCGAGATCCAGATCGGCGTAGTACGTATTCTGGCTGAAGGCCTGTTGGCTGCGCACGCCGCCCGGTGCAGTCTTGAAGAACGTGTGCACGTCGGGCGACACGCCTTCGCTCATCACATCCCAAGCCTCGAGCGCCTTGCCCAGCGTGCCGCAAACGGCGTTGCCGGCATCCAGGTGCAAGAGATCGGCGCGCGCCAGCTCTGCAAGAATGCCCATGATGCCGCCGGCACGGTGCACGTCTTCAATGTGGTATTTGTCGGTGGCCGGCGCCACCTTGCACAGGCAAGGCACGCGGCGCGAGAGCCGGTCGATGTCCGACATGGTGAAATTGACACCGGCTTCTTGCGCGGCGGCCAAGAGGTGAAGCACCGTGTTGGTGGATCCGCCCATGGCGATGTCGAGCGTCATGGCGTTTTCGAACGCCTCGAACGATGCGATATTGCGCGGCAGAACCGAGGCGTCGTCGTGCTCGTAGTACTGGCGGCACAAATCAACGATAAGCTTGCCGGCGTCTTCGAACAGCTTCTTGCGGCGGGCATGCGTGGCGAGCACGGTGCCGTTGCCGGGCAAGGCGAGGCCCAGCGCCTCGGTGAGGCAGTTCATGGAATTGGCCGTGAACATGCCCGAACAGGAGCCACAGGTGGGGCAGGCATTGCGTTCCGCTTCGGCCGCTTCCTCGTCGGTCACGTTAGGGTCGGCGGCCTTTACCATGGCATCGACCAAGTCGAGCTTCATGACCACTTTGCGGGTGGTGGGGTCGACCACCTTGCCGGCCTCCATTGGCCCGCCCGAAACGAAAATGACCGGAATATTCAGCCGCATGGCGGCCATCAGCATTCCGGGCGTGATCTTGTCGCAGTTCGAGATGCACACCATGGCGTCGGCGCAATGCCCATTCACCATGTATTCCACCGAGTCGGCAATCAGTTCGCGCGAAGGCAGCGAGTAGAGCATGCCGCCATGGCCCATGGCGATGCCGTCGTCGATCGCGATGGTGTTGAATTCCTTCGCCACACCGCCGGCCGCCTCGATCTGACGCGCCACGAGCTGGCCCAGGTCTTTGAGGTGCACATGGCCGGGCACGAACTGGGTGAAAGAGTTCACCACGGCAATGATAGGTTTCTCGAAGTCTTCGTCGTTCATGCCCGTAGCGCGCCATAGCGCGCGGGCGCCGGCCATGTTGCGGCCATGGGTGGATGTGCGTGATCGATATTGCGGCATTTCTCTCTCTCTGAATCAGCCCTGTGTGACGGTTAGGTAGTTGCCCTGCAGCGCACAATGATAATCTTCATCCACAAAGATTTCCTTCATGCCCTATCGTGACGCGTGGTGAAGGGTCAGAAACACTATCGAGGAGTATTCGTGAACGCAATGCAGCAGCAGCCGTCATCATCGCCCCACAGCGCCCTGCGGCAAGACATCCGCCTGCTTGGCCGCACACTGGGAGAAGTGATCCGCGAGAGCGACGGCAAGGCCATTTACGAAACCATCGAGAAGCTGCGCCGTGCGGCCGTCAGTTTCCGCCGGGAAGGCGAAGACTCACAAGGGGCGATTCTTGAGCGCGCCATACGCCGGCTTGACGACGAGCAGGTCAACTCGGTGGCGCGGGCCTTCAGTTACTTCCTGCATCTGTCGAACATCGCGGAAGATCGTGAACAGAACCGGCGCGAGCGCGAGCATGTGTTAAGCGGCAAGAGCCCCATGCGCGGCAGCCTGGGCGACGCCCTGGCCTATCTCGACGAGCGCGGCGTGCGTCGGCGTCGGGTGCTGCGCGCCCTCGACGACATGAGCATCGTGCCGGTACTCACGGCCCACCCTACCGAGGTGCAACGCAAAAGCACGCTGGATCTGCACCGCGAGATCGCCCGGCACCTGCTGCGCAACGACGACACACTCACGCCCGGCGAACGTCAGCTCGTTCTACAACGCCTGGCCGGCCTGATCGCAACGCTGTGGCAAACGCGCATGCTGCGCCAGCAGAAGCTCACCGTACTCGACGAAATCGACAACGCACTGGGTTATTACGAGCACACCTTCCTCAAGGCCATTCCCCGGCTTTACCAAGATCTATCGAACCGGCTCGAACGGCCTGGTAAAGGTCCACTGCTGAGCCGCCCTGCTCTGCTTCCGCCCTTCCTCAAAACAGGAAGCTGGATCGGCGGCGATCGCGATGGCAACCCCAATGTCGACGCCGGCACGCTCGAGCAGGCGCTGTTGCGCCAGGCCACGCACGTCTTCCGCCATTACCTTGATGAGGTCAAGGCGCTGGGCACTGAGCTGTCGATGTCTCAGACGCTCATGACCGCCAGCCCGGAACTGCTGGCGCTCGCCACCGAAAGTCGCGACACCTCGCTGCATCGTATCGACGAACCCTACCGGCGGGCATGTATCCACATCTACGCACGTCTGGCGGCCACGGCGCAGGCCGTGGTGGGTCGGCCACTGGCTAGCCGCCCGACCTATGAGGCTCAGCCCTATCTCGACCCGACCGACTTCGAGGCCGACCTCGCCACCATCGGCAACTCGCTCGACGCCCATCATGGCACGGTGATCGCCAGCCTGCGGCTCAGCGGCCTGCAACAGGCGGTACGGGTGTTCGGTTTCCATCTGGCCACGGTCGACCTGCGGCAAAGCTCCGACGTGCACGAGCGTGTGCTCAACGAGTTATTCACGGCCGCAGAGGTGAAGCTTGACGGCCGCCCCGTGCAGTATCTGAAGCTCAACGAGGCGCAGCGTGTGGCGCTGCTGCGCGAAGAACTCGCGCAAAACCGCCCGCTGTACTCCCCCTGGCTCACGTACTCCGACGAAACCAACAAGGAGCTGGCCGTGTTGCAGATGGCGGCCCGATGCCGTGCGCGCTTCGGCCCGCGCGCCATCGAGCAGAGCATCATCTCGCACACCGAAACCCTCAGCGACCTGCTTGAGCTTCTGGTACTGCAACAGGAAACCGGCCTGCTGAAGCCCGACGCAGCGCCGCAGTCGGGCCGCCGTGCCGACGCCACGCGACAGGCCGATCGTGATGCCCGGCTCGCCGCCGGCCTCATGGTGGTGCCCTTGTTCGAAACGATTCCCGACCTCGAGCGCGCTCCCGACATCATGGCACGCTGGCTCGATCTGCCGGAGGTGAAGCAACGCGTACGCCAAAGCCAGGGCGGCATTCAGGAAGTGATGTTGGGGTATTCCGACAGCAACAAAGACGGCGGATACCTGACCTCGAACTGGTCGCTCTATTGTGCCGAACGCGAACTGGTGAACGTGTTCCAGAAACGCCGCATCCGCCTGCGCCTCTTCCACGGGCGGGGTGGGTCAGTCGCGCGGGGCGGCGGCCCCAGCTTTGAAGCCATCGTGGCACAGCCGCCGGGCACTGTGAACGGCCAGATCAGGCTTACAGAGCAAGGGGAAGTGATTCAGGGCAAGTACAAAGACGCCGAAGTGGGTCGCTGGCACCTGGAAAATATCGTGGCCGCTACCCTGGAAGCCAGCCTCACGCCCCCGACTGAGGCCGCCCGCACCGAAAATGCGCGCATGCAGAAGTACTTTCCGGCCATGAGCTGGATGTCAGAACAGGCCCAGGCCGCATATCGCGACCTCGTCTACGGCACCAAAGGCTTCACCGACTATTTCTTTGCCGCGACGCCCATACGCGAAATCGCCGAGCTGAATATCGGCTCGCGCCCTGCCGCCCGCAAGTCGACCCAGCGCATCGAAGATCTTCGCGCCATTCCATGGGGCTTCTCGTGGGCGCAGTGCCGCCTGATGCTCACGGGCTGGTACGGCGTCGGCACGGCCTTGAAACGCTACGTAGACGAAGGATGCGATGGTGCGCCCGACACACCCGAGGCGCGCCTGGCCCAGTTGCAGGAAATGGCGCGCGAATGGCCTTTCTTTCGTACCCTGGTGTCGAACATGGAGCAGGTCTTGGCCAAGACCGACCTGACCATTGCGCGCCGCTATGCCGGCCTGGTGTCGAACCGGGGCCTTCGCGAACGCGTGTTCACGCGTATTGAGCAGGAGTTTCAGACCACACTGTCGATGTTCCGTCAGGTGTGCGGCCACGATCTGCTTGAGCACGATCCTCAACTGGCGGCGGCGCTGCTGGAGCGCTTCGCGTACATCGACCCGCTGAATCACCTGCAGGTCGAACTGTTACGCCGCCACCGCAAGGGTGGGGCTGCCGGCCACAACGGCAACGACGCCGAAAGCCGCAGCCAGCGCGCCATACATATGACCATCAACGGCATCGCCGCCGGCCTGCGCAACTCGGGGTAAGCATGCATGAGGCAACACTGCGCGACGCCGGGTCGGACCTGGCGTCGCTAAAAACCGTGAGCTTGAGCTCACTGCGCGACACGCTGACGAGCCGCTCGCATTCGAAAGATTTCGCGTTTACGCGCGGCGATTATCTGCGCGGGCGAGTCATGGCCTTGAGCGCGGTATTTCTGGCCTTGCTGCCGTTCTGGACGTTGCTCGACTGGATCATGCTGCCTTCTGCCAGCATGGGGCCGACAGCATGGGCACGCCTGGCCATGGTGGTTGCGCTTGGGCTCACCTTCCTGCTGGCCCGGTACAGTAAAGCGCGGCTGCAGCGAGCGAGGGTGTCGGCGGGCCTGGTGCTGGCCACACCTGCGGCCTTCTATGCCTTCGTACTGGCCACACTGCCTGAAGGCGGTACGCTGGTCGGCTACAGCTTCATTCCCTTCATGCTGGTCACCATGCTGGCGATCTTCCCATTCACGCTGATGGAATCGGCCGTGCTGGGCACCGCGCTTATCATTGTGGAAGTCTATGCCCTGCATGTCGGCGGCATTCTCATGACGGCGGCTGGTGCGCAGAACATTTGGCTGCTCGTTGCGTTACTCTCCATCGCGATCGCGGCGAACTATTTCCAACTGGGCCTGATGCTGCGCCTGTACCGGGAAGCCACCCATGACCCACTCACGGGCCTGCTGAACCGGGGCGCGCTCCACCGTGCCATGGAGCAGCTCACTATGCGTGATCATGTGCCACCCTTAGCCCTGCTGATGATGGATCTCGACCACTTCAAGCGCATCAACGATGAACATGGTCACGCCATAGGCGACGATGTGCTGCGCAAGTTCGCGGCAGCGGTTGCGGCGCGACTGGGGGCCGGCGACCTAGGGGCACGCTATGGCGGGGAAGAGTTCGTGGCCATTCTAAGCGGCCGCGACAAGCAGGCCGCCATGGCCGTGGCTGAAGACATCCGGCAGCAGACAGAGGCTCTGCAACTGACCGACCATGAAGGGCGCGCCGTGCGCTGCACCGTGAGTATCGGGGTCGCCACCTTCCAGCCCGGCGAACAGTTTCACACGGCCGCCCTGCGTGCCGACGAGCGGCTTTATGAAGCCAAGAAAAATTCACGCAATTGCGTGGTGGGAGTTTAAGCGGTTATGTCTCCGCAGTATTCGTCGCCCGCTGGCGACGCCGGCCTCTCGGTCTTTGCCCTCACCACACCGGTGGCCATGGGTTATATCCCGCTGGGAATGGTGTTCGGCTTTCTATTTGTGCAGGCCGGAGGCAGCTGGCTTATGGCCGTACTGGCCAGCCTGGTGGTGTACGCGGGTGCGGCGCAATACATGATGATTCCCATGGTGGCGGTCGGCATGCCCGTCACCACCATCGCGCTGGCCACCTTGCTCATCAACTTGCGCCATATCTTCTACGGATTGTCGTTGCTCGACACCTTCCCGCGCAGCCCGCTGCTACGGTGGTACACGGCGTTCGCCCTCACCGACGAAACCTACTCCGTGCTCACCACCCTGCCAAAAAGCACGCCGCCGCGCCGCCTCGCGTTCCTGGCTTTTCTGAATCAATGCTGGTGGGTACTGGGA
>CAZPYF010000107.1:0-7929 GCA_964590015.1 uncultured Burkholderiaceae bacterium | reverse complement strand
AGGTGGAAATGCGCAAGCCCTGCCTGGGTGTCTGGTGCATAGCCGGGCATTGGAGCAAAGCTGAACACCCGCCGAACGTTGGTACCGGGAAGGCCTGAGGAGTGAGACAGCAGCTGCCGTGAGGTGATCTGCGCGAACTCGGGCGACAGCATGGTGAACTCGGGTAGATACAGCGCGACCGGTGCGTCGAGGTCGAGCACGCCCTGGTCGCGTAGGATCACACCGGTGAGGCCCGCGAAGACTTTGCTCACGGAACCAATGTTGAAGCGGGTGTGTACGGTGGCGGGCTCTTTATCGGTTACGGAGGCCAGGCCAAACGCCTCTCGCCAGACAATCTGCTCTTTCCATAGAAGCGCGACCGACACGGCAGGCGAATCGGGCGCCTCGATCATGTGGCGCTGGATGGCCTGCCTGCCATAGGTTATGGTGTCGGTGAATCGAATTCCGGCGTCTTCGGAATCGCTGCACGCCGGCAGGCCGGCGACGAGCAAACCGGCTGCAGATACCGTAAGAAAGCGGCGCCTGGAGCATGCAACATTCGGTGAGACATCAGTGTCTTTCATGTTGCGGTCTCCGGGGTGGCGGTGCGCGTTATTGACTTTGTAAAGAAATATCACGCCCTTTGAGGTGCCGCAAGGATTCTTTCTGACCCACTCATTCCTTCACTTACCGTACTTTCCGGTAAAATGACGGGTTCAATCTTTTAATACCATACATATATAGGTCCCGAATGCAGCCCGTGGTTGAAAAATTGTCCGGCCTTGAGCGCCGTGTTGATCTGGTCGTTTCGCTTGCCGACGTCGAGAAGGAAGTACAGGCCCAGTTGAAACGCGTCGCGCGTAGCGCCAAGGTTCAAGGCTTTCGGCCAGGCAAAGCGCCCCTTTCCATCATCGAGCGCAGTCATGGGCCCGGCATCCGTTACGACGTCATTAACGATGAAGTCGGTCGCAGCCTCGAAAAGGTATTGGGCGAAACCGAGTTGCGCGTAGCCGGCACGCCGTCTCTTGAGCCCAAGACCGAGGGCGTCGAAGACGGCCAGCTCGCGTTTTCCGCCACGTTCGAGGTGTATCCCGACGTCGAAGTACCCGATCTTTCAGCGCTCGAAATCACGCGTAGCACCTGCGAAGTCACCGATGCCGACGTCCAACGCACCATCGATATCCTGCGCCGTCAGCGAGCCGTGTTCGAGCCGCGTGAAGACCGTGCCGCCGCCGAAGGCGACCGCGTCACGCTCGACTTCGTTGGCCGTATCGACGGTGAAGAATTCGAAGGCGGCAAAGCCGAGAATTTCCCGTTCGTGCTGGGTCAGGGCCGCATGTTGCCCGAGTTTGAAACCGCCGTCACCGGCTTGAAGGCAGGCGACAGCCAAACCTTCCCCCTGAGCTTCCCGGAAGATTACGGTAGCCAGGAAGTGGCAGGCAAAACGGCCGAGTTCACGATCACCGTGCGCGAAGTGGCCGAAGGTGTTCTTCCCGAAATCGACGCCGAGTTTGCCAAGCAATTGGGTCAGGCTGAAGGCGACGTCGAGAAACTGCGCGCCGATATCCGTGCCAACATTGAGCGCGAGGTCAAGGCGCGCGCCCATGCCCGCACCAAGGGCAGCGTCATGGACGCTCTCGTAGCCGCCTGCTCGTTCGACGTGCCGAAGTCGCTGGTACGCAGCGATGCCGAGAGCCGCGTCGCCGCTGCCCGCGAAGACCTGAAACAGCGTGGCGTGCCGAACGCCGACAGCATGCCGATTCCTACGGAAGCTTTCGAATCTGAATCGGAACGCCGTGTACGCCTGGGCCTTCTGGTATCGGAACTGGTTAGCAGCGCCGACCTTCAGGCCAAACCGGAACAGGTACGTGCCCGTATCGAAGAGTTCGCGCAGAACTACGAAGAACCGGCCCAGGTCGTGGCGTACTATCTGTCTGACAGGCAGCGCCGTGCCGAGATCGAAGCCGTCGTTCTCGAAGACAATGTCGTCGAGCACGTGCTGTCGAATGCGAAGGTCACCGATGAAGAGGTGCCCTTCGATGACATCATGGGGACTAACTAATGTCGCGTTTTACCGATTTTTACGCCTCGATGTATGGTGGTGATTCGGTAGTGCCTTCGGGCTTGGGCTATGTGCCCATCGTGGTTGAGCAATCGGGTCGGGGCGAACGTTCCTATGACATTTACTCGCGCCTGCTGCGCGAGCGGGTGATCTTTTTCGTAGGGCCCGTCAACGACCATTCGGCCAACCTCGTGGTGGCACAACTGCTCTTTCTCGAATCCGAGAATCCCGACAAAGACATCTCGCTGTACATCAACTCGCCGGGTGGCTCGGTGTACGCCGGCATGGCCATCTACGACACGATGCAGTTCGTGAAGCCTGATGTCTCAACGCTGTGCACGGGTATCGCCGCCAGCATGGGGGCGTTTCTTCTGGCCGCGGGTGCGAAAGGCAAGCGCTACACATTGCCCAATTCGCGCATCATGATTCACCAGCCTTCGGGCGGTGCTCAGGGCCAAGCGACCGATATCCAGATTCAGGCACAGGAAATCCTGCGTTTACGCGAACGCCTGAACGAGATTTTGGCAAGCAACACAGGCCAGCCCGTTGAGCGTATTGCCGTCGATACCGAGCGTGATAATTTCATGTCTGCGGAAGATGCGGTATCTTATGGGTTGGTAGACCAAGTCTTGGTGTCGCGTCGTAGTCAAGATTAAGCGTCTTCTCGCGCCCATAGAAATCCAGGCGTCCCACACTGATTGGCTGGCCGGCAAGCGTCGGTCAGCCTCCAACTTCGCGGCGCCAGGGTGGCGCGGCACTGATTGATCCGAAATTCATATGCCCGAAAAAAAAGGTTCGAGCGACGATAAAGCTCTGCACTGTTCCTTCTGCGGCAAGAGCCAGCATGAAGTGCGCAAGCTTATCGCCGGGCCGTCGGTCTTCATCTGCGATGAATGTATCGACCTTTGCAACGACATCATCATCGAGGAATCGCAAGAAGCGGCCCGCGATGCGGTGCGTAATGAACTGCCCGTGCCTGCCGAGATCAAGGCCTTCCTTGACGGCTATGTCATCGGGCAGGAAAAGCCAAAACGAACGCTGGCGGTGGCGGTGTACAACCACTACAAGCGTATTCGCTACGGCGAAGTGAAGGGCGACGATGTCGAGCTCAGCAAGAGCAACATTCTGCTGATCGGGCCCACGGGCTCGGGCAAGACACTGCTGGCCCAGACCCTTGCACGCATGCTCGATGTTCCGTTTGTCATGGCTGATGCCACCACGCTCACTGAGGCGGGGTACGTCGGCGAAGACGTCGAGAACATCGTGCAGAAGCTGTTGCAGAACTGCAATTACGATGTCGAGAAGGCGCAGCGCGCCATTATCTACATCGACGAAATCGACAAGATCTCGCGCAAGGCCGACAACCCTTCGATTACCCGCGACGTGTCGGGCGAAGGCGTTCAGCAAGCGTTGCTGAAGCTCATCGAAGGTACGGTGGCTTCGGTACCGCCACAAGGCGGGCGCAAGCATCCGAACCAGGATTTCGTGCAGATCGACACCACCAATATTCTGTTTATCGTGGGCGGCGCGTTCGACGGCCTCGAGAAAGTGATTCGCGACCGTACCGAACGCTCGGGCATCGGCTTTTCCGCCACGGTGCATGCCAAGGCTGAAAAGGGCGTGGGCGAGCTGTTTAACGAAGTCGAGCCTGAAGACCTCATCAAGTTCGGTCTCATTCCCGAACTGGTGGGGCGCCTTCCGGTGGTGGCCACGCTGCAGGAACTCGACGAAGACACGCTGGTTCGCATTCTTACTGAGCCGCGCAACTCGCTCATCAAGCAGTTCCAGAAACTTTTTGCGATGGAAGATGTCGAACTAGATGTAAGGCAGGGTGCGCTGGCTGCAATTGCGCGCCACGCCATCAAGCGGCGAACCGGTGCACGGGGCTTGCGTTCCATTGTGGAACAGTCCTTGCTAGACACCATGTACGAACTCCCGTCGCTTACAAACGTGAAGCAAGTCGTGCTCGATGAAAACGCGGTGATGGGTAAAGGTACCCCCATCCTCATCTATGAAGACGGCGAAGAGGGTGAACGTAGCGCTACAGACACCCACGCGCCGGAAGCGTCTGAACCTACCCGTAAACTGAAGGGGGCAGCCTGAATCCTCACGCCGTATGCCGAATAGCGGTGATACCCAATCATTGTCGGCTCGTTCGCTTGAAATTCCTGGCTTTGTCACTATCTACAGAGTTAGGAAATCGCTGAAAAGGGAGGCGCAGGCTTCCCTTTCGCATCTATAGCCGAAAATTTAAGGAAAGAGCCTATGTCTGCGAGCCAGATTCTAACTTCGGAACCCACGGAACTGCCCCTGTTGCCGTTGCGCGACGTGGTGGTATTTCCGCACATGGTGATTCCCCTGTTCGTTGGCCGCCCTCGCTCCATCAAGGCGTTGGAGCTCGCCATGGAAGCGGGCAATCATATTATGCTGGTCGCCCAAAAGTCGGCCGGAAAAGACGACCCTAGCCCCGAAGACCTCTATGAGATCGGGTGCGTGGCTAGCGTGTTGCAGATGCTCAAGTTGCCCGACGGTACGGTTAAGGTACTGGTCGAAGGCCTGCAGCGCGCACGCATCGACAAGGTCGTCGATACAGAAACCCATTTTTCCGCCACGGTCACGCCGCTGGCGCCGGAAACCGGCGACAGTGCCGAGGTCGAGGCGTTGCGTCGTGCCGTCATGGCTCAGTTCGAGCAGTACGTCAAACTGAACAAGAAGATCCCACAAGAGATTCTTACGTCGCTCACGGGCATCGATGATCCCGGCCGTCTGGCCGATACGATCTCGGCGCACCTGCCGCTCAAGCTCGACCAGAAGCAGCGCATGCTTGAAGTGGCCGGCACGTCCGACCGCCTGGAAGGCCTGCTGAGTCAGCTCGAAGAAGAGATTGACATCCTTCAGGTCGAAAAGCGCATTCGCGGCCGCGTCAAGAAGCAGATGGAAAAGAGCCAGCGCGACTACTACCTGAACGAACAGGTCAAGGCCATTCAGAAGGAGTTGGGCGAAGGCGAAGAGGGCGCCGATGTGGAAGAGCTCGAGAAGAAAATCGAAGCCGCCCAGATGCCCAAGGAAGCGCGCAAGAAGGCCGATGCCGAGCTCAAGAAGCTCAAACTGATGTCGCCCATGTCGGCGGAAGCCACCGTCGTGCGCAACTATATCGACACCCTTATCGGGCTGCCGTGGCGCAAGAAAAGCCGCATCAACAACTCAATCGGTAACGCACAGGAAGTTCTCGACGCCGACCACTACGGTCTCGAGAAGGTGAAGGAACGCATTGTCGAATACCTGGCTGTGCAACAGCGGGTCGACAAGCTGAAGGCACCCATTCTGTGTCTGGTCGGCCCTCCAGGGGTGGGTAAAACGTCGCTGGGGCAATCCATCGCTCGTGCCACGAACCGTAAGTTCGTACGCATGGCGCTGGGTGGCGTACGCGATGAAGCCGAGGTTCGGGGCCATCGCCGCACCTATATTGGCTCCATGCCCGGCAAGATCTTGCAGAACATGTCCAAGGTTGCGGTGCGCAATCCCTTGTTCCTGCTCGACGAAATCGACAAGATGGGGGCCGATTTCCGCGGCGACCCGTCGTCGGCCTTGCTTGAGGTGCTCGACCCTGAACAGAACCATACGTTCCAAGATCACTACATCGAAGTCGACTTCGACTTGTCTGATGTGATGTTCGTGGCCACCAGCAACACGCTCAATATTCCGCCGGCGCTACTCGACCGGATGGAAGTGATTCGCCTGTCGGGCTATACCGAAGACGAGAAGGTGCATATTGCGTTCGATCACTTGCTGCCGAAGCTCATGAAGAACAACGGTGTCAAGGAAGGCGAGCTCATCATCGATGAGGCTGCGGTACGCGACATTGTGCGCTATTACACGCGTGAAGCCGGTGTGCGGGCGCTCGAGCGAGAAATCAGCAAGATCTGCCGCAAGGTCATCAAGCGTCTGCTCATGCTGGCCTCTGAGAACAAGGCCGAGGGCGCCAGCGCCACGAAGCGTGGCGGCAAGGCGGCCGTGCCAGTGGCCAGTGAGCCGGTGCACGTAACCTCCGAGAACCTCGCTGATTTCCTGGGCGTTCGTCGCTACACCTTTGGCATGGCCGAAAGCGAGAACAAGGTCGGGCAGGCCACCGGCCTGGCCTGGACTGAGGTGGGCGGCGATTTGCTCACTATCGAAGTGGCCGACATGCCCGGTAAGGGCGTGGTGCTGCGCACGGGTTCGATCGGCGACGTCATGAAAGAATCGGTCGAAGCCGCACGCACTGTGGTGCGGGCTCGTGCTCAGAAGTGGGGTATTGCGAATACCGCCTTCGAAAAGCGTGACCTGCACGTGCACTTCCCCGAGGGCGCTACGCCTAAAGACGGTCCTTCAGCGGGTATTGCGATCACTACCGCGATGGTGTCGGCCCTCACCGGAATTCCGGTACGTGCCGATGTGGCCATGACGGGTGAGATCACGCTGCGCGGTGAAGTGCTTGCCATCGGCGGCCTCAAAGAGAAGCTTCTGGCCGCTCACCGTGGCGGCATCAAGGTGGTGCTGATTCCTGAAGAAAACGTGAAGGACCTTGCCGACATTCCTGACAACGTGAAGAACCACCTGGAAATCATTCCGGTTCGGTGGATCGACCGTGTACTGGAAGTGGCGCTGCAGCATCTGCCTACGCCGCTGTCTGATGAAGAGGTGGCTCGCCTGGCCGCCGAATCGATGGCGGCAGCGAAGAAGGTCGATGAGGCCAGTGGCGGCGATATCGTGAAGCACTGATACGCCCCACGTACACAGCCCCGTTGCGGTTTAGCGCCGCAACGGGGCTGTTTTACTTGGCGTGCACCAAAATGACGCGCGCCCGACAGACGAGCTAGGGATCAGTGCAACGGCGTAGAGCGTATAAGGCCTACCGCGATGCCTTCTATGGCGAAGTCGTCGCCTGGGCGTACGATGATGGGGGCGAAATCGGGGTTTTCGGGCAGCAGCTGCAGCAGCTTGCCTTGCCGCTGCAGGCGTTTGACGGTGACTTCATCGCCGATACGCGCCACCACGATCTGGCCTTCACGCGCTTCGGGCGTTTTACGCACGGCTAAGAGGTCGCCTTCCAGGATGCCGGCATCGCGCATGCTAAGGCCACGCACACGAAGCAGATAATCGGGGGCAGGATTGAACAGCGACGGTTCAACACCTATTTCACGTTCGATGTGTTCGGCAGCCAGAATGGGGCTGCCGGCAGCGACCCGGCCGATAATGGGCAGCATGAGCGATAGCGCCTCTGCCGACGCGGCGGCGAAGCCCGCCCCGTTGGCAGGAGCCACGGGTTCGGCAAGACGTATACCCCGCGAAGCACCAGCCGTGAGCGTGATGGCGCCCTTGCGGGCCAGCGCCTTCAGGTGGTCTTCCGCTGCGTTGGCCGAGCGAAAGCCCAGCGCCTGTGCAATTTCTGCACGCGTGGGTGGAAAACCGGAACGCTGGATCTCGGCCCGAATGAGATCAAGGATTTCTTGCTGACGGGCAGTGAGCTTTGTGGCCATGGTTATGCTGTTTTTTTATACAGTCTCGATTTTGCCGTCTTTGTGGAGGAAGATCAAGGTGTGCGAGATAAACCGATTAGGAAGGAGAGGGGTGTGCAGGAAAAAAGCAGGCGCGACGTGCAGACGCTAATCGGAAAAGTCGATCCACCAGTCAAACTGCGCCCGGCGCCCCCGCAGCGATTACGGCTACCGCCGCACCGCCTTGCACTCTTTCTAGACGTCGACGGCACGTTGGCCCCCATCACGGCTAGGCCGGAATTCACGCGTGTCCCGCTCGATACCCGGCGCACGCTGCATGCCTTGCAGCGGTCCGGCGCGGCGGTCGCGGCCGTGAGCGGTCGACCCTTGACCCAGGTACGCCGATTGCTT
>CAZPYF010000106.1:0-8040 GCA_964590015.1 uncultured Burkholderiaceae bacterium | reverse complement strand
GCTGGCGGATGGCCGAACTATTCTTGAGAACGCCGCGCGTGAGCCCGAAGTCGTTGATCTGGCTGAACTGCTCATCAAAATGGGCGCACGCATCCAGGGGCACGGCACCGATCGCGTCATTATCGACGGCGTGGAGCGCCTGCATGGCGCCCATCACCGCATCGTGCCCGACCGAATCGAAGCCGGCACGTTTCTATGTGCCGTGGGCGCGACCGGCGGCGACATTGTGCTGCGCGATACCGCCGCGCACACCATGGGCGCGATTCTCGACAAGCTGCGCGAAGCCGGGGTGCAGATCGACGAAGGCGACGGCCTGATCCGCGCCCGCATGAACCGCCGCCCGAAGGCCACGGGCTTCCGCACCCTCGAATACCCGGGGTTCCCCACCGACATGCAGGCCCAGCTCATGGCGTTGAACACCGTGGCTGAGGGCACCGCCGTCATCGTCGAAACCATATTTGAGAACCGCTACATGCACGCCCCTGAGCTGTCACGCATGGGCGCGCATATCGAGGTGGAAGGGGATACCGCCGTGGTCACCGGCGTGCCGCAGCTATCGGGCGCCACCGTCATGGCCACCGACCTGCGCGCTTCGGCCAGCCTCGTCATCGCGGGCCTGGCGGCGCAAGGCGAGACGCGCATTGATCGCGTGTATCACCTTGATCGCGGCTACGAACGCATGGAAGACAAGCTGCGCGCCATCGGCGCCGATATCCAACGCCTACCCGGAAACGCCACATGAGCACCGCCAGCCTCGCCACTCCACTCACGCTCGCCCTCTCGAAGGGGCGCATCTTCGAAGAAACCGTTCCCCTTTTGGAAGCGGCCGGCGTCGAGGTGAAAGACGACCCCGAAAGTTCGCGCAAGCTGATTCTCGACACCACCCGCCCCGACCTGCGCATCATCATTGTGCGCGCCACTGATGTGCCCACGTATGTGCAATATGGCGCGGCCGACTTCGGCATTGCCGGGCGCGACGTGCTGTACGAACACGCCGCATCGCACCCGGGTGGTCTGTACCAACCCGTTGACCTGAACATTGCGCGGTGCCGCCTGTGTGTGGCCGTACGCGAAGGGTTCGACTATCAGGCCGCAGTGCATCAGGGCGCGCGTCTGCGCGTTGCCACTAAGTACCTGCGGGCAGCCCGCGAGCACTTTGCGGAAAAAGGCGTGCACGTCGACCTGATTAAGCTGTATGGCTCCATGGAGCTGGCTCCTCTCGTGGGGCTGGCCGACGCCATTGTCGATCTGGTGTCGACCGGCAATACGTTGAAGGCCAACCAGCTGGTCGCGGTGGAAGACGTTGCCGACATCTCTTCGCGGCTCATTGTGAATCGTGCAGCGCTCAAGACGCGGGGCAAGGCTTTGCGCCCGCTGCTCGACGCCTTCTCGCAGGCCACCGGCGCCTGAAGTGCCGCGTGCGGGGGGCGCCTGCCGTAACCACGGCGCCTGCCCCCTCAAGCCGGCGCTTCGGCGAGGTGCAAACCGAGATACACTGTAAGATCAAGTGTTGCGCAGCGCTTGCGCCATCGTTTCATCCGATTGCTCCTCATGTCTTCCATCCAACGTCTCGACTCTGCCGACCCGAATTTCCGCGCCGACCTACGCCGCCTGCTGGCGTACGATGCGTCTCAGGATGAATCCATCGAGCGAGCCACCGCCGAAATCCTGGCCCGCGTACGCGATGAAGGTGATGCAGCGCTACTGGAATACACCCGGCGCTTCGACCACGTCGAAGCCGAATCGGTGGCCGCGTTGGAAATCAGCCGCGATGAATGGCACGCCGCGCTCAACGCGCTGCCGCACGATCAGCGCGATGCGCTTGAGTCAGCCGCTGAACGCATCCGCCGCTATCACCAACACCAAGTTTCTGACAGTTGGTCATATACCGAGCCCGACGGCACGGTTCTGGGCCAGAAAATCACGCCGCTCGACCGGGTAGGCCTGTACGTACCAGGCGGCAAGGCCGCTTATCCGTCGTCGGTACTCATGAACGCCCTGCCCGCCAAGGTGGCGGGTGTAGGCGAAGTGATCATGGTCACGCCTACACCCGGAGGCGTACGCAACCCCATCGTTCTGGCCGCTGCCGCCATCGGCGGTGTCGACCGCGTGTGGGCGGTGGGCGGCGCGCAGGCCGTGGGTGCGCTCTCTTACGGCACCGAAACCATCACGCCCGTCGACAAAATCGTGGGCCCCGGCAATGCCTATGTGGCGGCGGCCAAACGTCGCGTATTCGGCACCGTAGGCATCGACATGATCGCCGGCCCGAGCGAGATTCTAATCATCTGCGACGGCAGCACGCCCGCCGACTGGGTGGCCATGGATCTCTTCTCGCAGGCCGAGCATGATGAAATGGCGCAAGCCATTCTGCTCTGCCCCGACGCGGCCTACATCGAGGCCGTGCAACAGGCCATCGACCGCCTGTTGCCCTCCATGCCCCGCGCCGACATCCTGCGCACCAGCCTGGCCAACCGTGGCGCGCTCATTCACGTGCGCAGCCTCGAAGAAGCCTGCGACATTGCCAATGACATCGCGCCCGAGCACCTCGAAATCTCCACCGCTGAGCCCGAGCGTTGGGCCGAGCAGATTCGCCATGCCGGCGCCATCTTTCTCGGCCCCTATACGTCGGAATCGCTGGGCGACTATTGCGCCGGCCCGAATCATGTGCTGCCCACGGCGCGCACTGCCCGCTTCTCATCGCCCTTGGGCGTGTACGATTTTCAGAAACGCTCCAGCCTGATCAAGGTGTCACAGGCCGGCGCACAGACACTGGGGCGCATTGCCTCAGTCCTCGCTCACGGCGAAGGGTTGCAAGCCCACGCCAAGAGCGCTGAGTACCGCCTTGAATCCATCGACACCAAAGCCTGACATGCGTACTGCCGACATTACCCGTAACACCCAGGAAACCCGCGTTCGCGCGGCCATTAATCTCGACGGCACCGGCCGCCAGAGCATCAATACCGGCGTGCCTTTCCTCGACCACATGCTCGACCAGATCGCCCGTCATGGCCTGATCGATCTCGACATTCACTGCGATGGCGACGTCCATATCGACGATCACCACTCAGTGGAAGACGTGGGCATCACGCTGGGCCAAGCTTTCGCCGCAGCCGTTGGAAACAAGGCCGGCATGCGCCGCTACGGCCATGCCTATGTGCCGCTCGATGAAGCGCTGTCGCGGGTCGTCATCGACTTTTCGGGTCGCCCCGGCCTGTTCTACGACGTGCCCTATACCCGTTCGCACATCGGCCGCTTCGACGTCGATCTGGCGCGCGAGTTTTTCCAGGGCTTCGTGAATCACGCTCAAGCCACGTTGCACATCGACAACCTGAAGGGCGAGAACGCGCATCACCAGTGCGAGACCGTGTTCAAGGCATTCGGCCGCGCACTGCGCATGGCCATTGAGCTCGACGCGCGCAGCGAAGGCGTTATCCCCTCCACCAAGGGCGTTCTGTAACCTCCTACCGGCCAGGCCATCTTGAAGAACACCATTGCCATCGTCGACTACGGGATGGGCAACCTTCACTCGGTGGCGCGCGCCTTGCGCGCGGCCGCCCCCGATGCCGACGTCAGGGTGTGCAACACCGCGCAGCAAGTCTTGAACGCCTCGCGCGTTGTATTCCCCGGCCAGGGCGCCATGCCCGACTGCATGCGCACCCTCGACGCCTCCGGCCTGCGCGAGGCCGTACTCCACGTAGCGGCCACCCGGCCGCTACTCGGGGTATGCGTGGGCGAACAAATGCTGTTCACGCGCAGTGAAGAAGGCGATGCGCCCGCACTGGGCATCTTCCCAGGCACCGTACGCCGGTTTGCCGGGCCCCAGTATGCGGGGCTGCACGGCGGGAATCCCGGCGGCCTGAAGGTACCCCAGGTGGGTTGGAATGCCGTAACTCAGATTCGCTCGCATCCGCTGTGGAATGGCATTCCCGACCGCAGCCATTTTTATTTCGTGCACAGTTATTTCGTTGATCCGGTCGACTCCGCCCTCACCGTTGGGGTTAGTCAGTACGGGCAGCGCTTTACCTGCGCCATCGCAGCAGATAACATTTTTGCAGTGCAGTTCCACCCCGAGAAAAGCGCCGAACTAGGCCTCAGGCTTTACCGCAACTTCACCGAATGGCAACCTTGATACTGCTCCACCTTCACCTTCACGCTACACCAGCCCACCCATCATGCTATTGATTCCCGCCATCGACCTTCAAGACGGGCGCTGTGTGCGCCTGCGCCAGGGCGACCTGAACGACTCAACGGTCTTCTCAGAAGATCCCGCCGCTATGGCCGAGCAATGGCTCGACCAGGGGGCCCGCAGGTTACATCTGGTCGACCTGAACGGCGCCGTTGCCGGGAAGCCCAAGAATGAAGCCGCCATCAAGGCCATTGTCGACGCGGTGTCGGAAGACATCCCTGTTCAGATCGGTGGCGGCATTCGCGACCTCGACACCATCGAGCGGTATCTCGACAACGGTATCTCGTACGTGATCATCGGCACGGCAGCCGTGAAAAACCCCGGCTTCCTGCGCGATGCATGCAGCGCCTTTCCCGGCGCCATCATCGTGGGCCTCGACGCGCGCGACGGCAAGGTGGCTACCGACGGCTGGAGCAAACTGACTCGCCATGACGTCATCGACCTCGCCCAGAAGTTCGAAGACTACGGCGTGGAATCGATCATCTATACCGACATCGGGCGCGATGGCATGCTGAGCGGCGTCAATATCGAAGCCACCGTGCGGCTGGCCCGCAGTGTCAGCATTCCGGTCATCGCGTCGGGCGGGGTCACCGACCTGCGCGACATCGAAGCGCTGTGCGCCGTCGAAGACGAAGGCGTGGAAGGCGCCATTCTGGGGCGCAGCATCTACGAAGGCACGCTCGACTTTGCAGCCGCCCAGAAACGGGCAGACGAACTCACCGCAACATGAACTCCACACCCTCCGATAGCGCCGGCAGCGATCTGTGCTGCCGCATCATCCCCTGCCTAGATGTCACCGCCGGGCGGGTCGTGAAAGGCGTGAACTTTGTCGAACTGGTCGACGCGGGCGACCCCGTCGAAATCGCTCGCCGCTATAACGAGCAGGGCGCCGACGAACTCACGTTCCTCGACATTACCGCCACAAGCGAAGACCGAGACCTCATTCTGCCGATCATTGAGTCGGTGGCCAGCGAGATCTTCATTCCACTTACCGTGGGCGGTGGCGTGCGTCAGGTCGCCGACATCCAGCGCCTGTTGAACGCCGGAGCCGACAAGGTTTCCATCAATAGCGCGGCGGTGGCCAACCCCGACTTAGTCCGTCAGGCCGCCGATCATCATGGTTCTCAGTGCATTGTCGTGGCCATCGACGCCCGTCGCGTCTCGGCCGAGGGCGAAGCGCCCCGCTGGGAAGTGCATACCCACGGCGGTCGCCGCAACACCGGTCTCGACGTGGTTGAATGGGCGAGGAAGATGGCCGAGTATGGCGCCGGCGAATTGCTACTCACCAGCATGGACCGCGACGGCACCAAGTCCGGCTTCGACCTGGAGCTCACCCGCGCGGTGGCCGACGCGGTACCCGTACCCGTCATCGCCTCCGGTGGGGTAGGCAACCTGCAACACCTGGCCGATGGCGTGATTCATGGCGGTGCGAGTGCGGTACTGGCCGCCAGCATCTTTCACTACGGTGAATACACGGTTCAGCAAGCCAAGGAATTTCTCGCGGCCCAAGGTATCAAGACAAGGCTCGCCCCATGAATGCGTTACCCGCCTGGCTGCAAGAGGTGCGCTTCGACGCCGGCGGCCTAATTCCCGCCATCGCGCAAGATGCGCACGATGGCACCGTGCTGATGGTCGCCTGGATGAACGCTGAAGCGCTCGCAGAAACCGCCGCCACCGGGCACGCCGTGTACTGGTCACGCTCGCGTTCGCGCCTCTGGCGCAAGGGCGAGGAGTCGGGCCATCGCCAGCGGGTCACCGATATCCGCCTCGATTGCGACAGCGACGTCATTCTGCTGAAAGTGGAGCAAGAGGGCGGCATCGCCTGCCATACAGGGCGTCGCAGCTGCTTTTTTCAGCGCCTCGACACGGAAGGGCAAACGGGCTGGGTCAATGTTGAGCCCGTCCTTAAAGATCCGGAGCATATCTACAAATGAGCGCCGATTCCATTTTGGCCCGGCTGGCCGACACCCTTGAGTCACGATTGCCTGCACGGGGCGCCGACCCGGCCGGCTCCTACGTGGCCAAGCTCTATGCCCGCGGGCCCGACGCCTTCCTGAAGAAGGTGGGCGAAGAAGCTACCGAACTGGTCATGGCCGCCAAAGACGCCGACACCGACCGCATCGTGGCCGAAACCGCCGACTTATGGTTTCACAGTATGGTCGCTCTGGCCTATTATGGGGTTCGACCTGAACAGATCCTGAACGAACTCGAGCGGCGCGAAGGCGTTTCCGGTCTGGCCGAGAAAGCACGCCGAACCGAAACCTGACACGAGCATTCTTTATGAGCGACACCTGTATTTTTTGCAAGATTGCAGCGGGCGAAATCCCCGCGAAGAAAGTCCACGAAGACGACGAGTTCATCGCCTTCCACGACATCAATCCCGCCGCTCCCACCCACCTGCTTCTGGTGCCCCGGCACCATATCCGCTCGCTGGCCGATGTATCAGCCGAAGACGAAGGGTGGTTGGGTAGAATGATGACATTGGTGCAGAAATTGGCCTTTGACAATGGCTGCACACCCGGCCATGATGGCGGCTTTCGCCTCGTAGTGAATACCGGTCGCGAAGGCGGCCAGGAAGTCGATCACCTGCATTTTCATATTATCGGGGGCCCCCGCCCCTGGAACACACGTGCGGCACCAGCCGCCTGACGGAGACAGACATGGGTAGCTTCAGCATTTGGCACTGGTTGATCGTTCTGGTCATCGTTGCTCTCGTATTCGGTACCAAGAAACTGCGCAACATGGGCGAAGACCTGGGCGGCGCTGTTCGTGGATTCAAGAAAGGAATGGGCGAAGGCGCTCAAGAAGACACCAAGCCCGAGGCGGTCACGCAACGTCGCGCCAGCGACGAGACCATCGACGTGCAGGCCAAAGAAAAAACTGACGTCTAACTATGTTCGACATCAGCTTCACCGAGCTTATGCTGATCGGCGTCATAGCGCTGGTCGTCATCGGCCCCGAACGCCTGCCCAAAGTGGCCCGCACAATCGGGCATCTGCTCGGGCGTGCGCAGCGTTATGTCACCGATGTGAAGGGCGACATCCAGCGAGAAATCAACCTCGACGAGATGAACAAGCTCAAAAAGCAAATGGACGACGCCGCACAGTCGCTCAAGGCTTCGATGAACGAAACCTCGGCCAGCTTGCAAGAGCCCCTCACCGAGGCACGTGAGAGCCTCTCTGAAGCGTCGGCCTCGGTCGAAGATTTGGTGCAGCAAGCCCGCCAGGAAATCGGTGAATCGCCTAAACCCGACCCCGAACCCACAGCCTCGGCAGCGCAAGAACATATCGCCGCTGCAGAGCGCAAAACCGCAGAACAATCGGGTACGTCGACGTGACACAGGAAGAAACCAAGGAAATCAAGGACACCTTCATTTCGCACCTGGTCGAGCTGCGTACCCGGCTGCTGAAGGCCGTGGGCGTCGTGCTCGCCGTGTTCGTTGTGCTGTTCATTTACCCTGGGCCATCGGCCATTTACGACGTGTTAGCCCAACCGATGCTCTCATCGTTGCCTACGGGCACACGCATGATCGCTACAGGCGTCATCACGCCGTTCATGGTGCCCGTCAAGGTCACGCTGCTGGCGGCTTTTCTTATCTCGCTGCCCGTCGTGCTTTACCAGGCGTGGGCTTTTGTAGCGCCCGGCCTATACAGCCACGAAAAGCGCCTGGCCTTGCCGCTCATCGCGTCGAGCACGCTGCTGTTCATGGCTGGCATGGCCTTTTGTTACTTCGTGGTATTTCGTACGGTATTCCACTTCATTGCGGGGTTCGCGCCCGAATCGATTACGCCGGCCCCCGACATTGAGGCCTACGTGAGCTTCGTCATAACGATGTTCATTGCGTTCGGCGTCAC
>CAZPYF010000105.1:0-8151 GCA_964590015.1 uncultured Burkholderiaceae bacterium | reverse complement strand
GGCCGGGTATGACCGCTCCCAATGTCGACAATTTGACGCCTGCGGCTTCGGTACGTACTCGCGCCGTCGCGCTTGCCTGGACGAACGCCATCTATCGCGCCCAAAAGGAGATTAACGATGCGCCGGCGGCCGAGCTTGCAACCCACATGCAGTCCTATTTTCCCGGCCTGAGTCAGGCAGAGCTGGTAGCGGCCATCGAGCGCTATCGGCCGTTCAAGCTCTGGAAGCAGAATCCCGTTGTGGAAGAGGGTGCCATGAGCAAGCTGCAAGACATGCTCATTGCCACCGGGCTTCAGAAGGAGTCGGAGCGCGTGGCTTACGCCGACCTGGTTGAGACCCGGTTTGCGAAAGAGGCCATGAAATGACGAGCGATGTGGTGATGGAGCGCCGTGCAGGCACGGAGCAGGGGGCCGCGCAGCGTATCGAAATCGATAATGTGTCGCTGCGGTATTTCACCCGGCAAGCCGAGATACAGGCCTTGTCGGGCATCTCGCTCTCCATCGAACCGGGCGAGTTCGTGAGCCTGATCGGGCAATCGGGGTGTGGCAAAAGTACGCTCTTGTCAGTGATCGCCGGTATTTTGCCACCTTCAGACGGCGAGGTTCGGGTGGGCGGCAAAGCCGTGACGGCCGCTTCGCCGCGCATCGGCTACATGCTGCAGCAAGATTATCTTTTCGAGTGGCGCACCATTCTCGATAACGCGCTCCTGGGCGCCGAGATACAAAAGCGCGATATGAAGGAAGCGCGGGAACGGGCGATTCGGCTGCTTGAGAAGTGCGGCATGGGGCACTTTCTTGATCAGTATCCTCGCGCTTTGTCGGGTGGGATGCGCCAGCGGGTTGCGCTGGCCCGTACGCTCACAACCGACCCCGACGTCGTGCTGCTCGATGAACCCTTCTCGGCGCTTGATTCACAAACTCGCCTGGCGATTGCCGACGAGGTGGTCGACGTACTGCGCAGCGAAGGTAAGTCGGTCGTGCTGGTTACGCACGATATCGGGGAAGCCATTTCGATGACCGACCGAGTGGTGGTGCTATCGCGCCGCCCAGGGCGTATCAAGTCGCAGCATCGCATCGATTTCCCGAGCGTGCCGGGTCGGCGACCCACGCCCTTTGAGGCGCGGGGTCTACCGGAGTTCAACGACTACTTCAACACCTTGTGGGATGAACTCGACGTCCACGTCGAAGGCTGAGGAGGAGATGGTCATGGCGACGAATACATCTGCCACTACGCTGCGGCGCACGGTGAACGAGGCACAGCCGGAGGCACCCAGCCCAGCGTACGCGGCCTGGTTGCGCAACGAAAGCCGGCGTGCAAACTTTATTTCCCTCACTCGTGCGGTGCTTCTGCTTGCCGTGCTGGTGCTGTGGGAAGTGCTGGCTCGTACGCACATCGTGAATCCCATGCTCACCAGCTACCCGAGCGCGGTGTGGCCCACGTTTCTCGAGCTGATGAGTACGGGCGACCTGGTGGGCCATACCTGGGCGACCTTCCGGGCCACGTTGATCGGTTTCACCATCAGCATGATGCTCGGGGTGGCCGTGGCGGCCATGCTGTGGTGGTCGGGCTTCGCCTACAAGGTACTTGACCCCTTTCTTGTGGTGGCTAACGCCATGCCCAAATTCGCTTTCGTACCGATCTTCTATATTTGGTTGGGCTCGGAATACTCGGTGTACGGCATGGCCGTGGCGATTTCGGTGTTCATCACGATTATGGTGGTGTTCGAAGGCTTCCGCGGAATCGACCCGAACAAGATCAAGCTTGCGCTGACATTGGGCGCAAGCAAATGGCAGATTCTCACCATGGTGGTCTTGCCGGGCAGCGTGCCAACGTTGCTGGCCGCGCTCAAGGTGAATATCGGCCTGGCACTGGTGGGCGTGATCGTGGGCGAGTTCCAGTCGGCCAGCGAAGGCCTGGGCTTTCTGATCATCAACGGCAGCCAGATCTTCAAGCTGAATATCGTGATGACGGCTATCGTGGTGCTCGCACTATTGTCGGGTGTCATGTATTTGGCAATCGCGCATTTGGAAAGGGCGACCGTGCGTCGCTACTCGTCGTAGGAGGCGGATGTGGAGTTTCCCCAGTGGGTCGTTGACCGTGTCGTTGCTCGACAGGGCGTGCTGCACCCTTATGATGAGCTTGAAGGCCCGCGTACCGCCCTTGTGGTGGTGGATCTGCAGAACTACTTCACACAGCCCGAGTTCCAAGGGTATTGCGCCGCCGCCCCGGCGCTCTTTCCCACCGTCAATCGGCTGGCCGCAGCCCTGCGTGAAGCCGGAGGCCTGGTGGTGTGGATCCAGACAAGCTCCGACGGCGCCGATGAGTTCTGGTCGCACCACCATCGTTATATGCTCACCCCAGAGCGCAGAGCGCGCCGTCTCAAGGAGTTGAGCGCCTCGCACCGAGGCTACGAGCTTCCGGCTGATCTCGACGTGCGGCCGGGCGACGCCATTGTCGTCAAACGTTGCTATAGCGCCCTGACACCGGGCTCGTCCAATCTGCACGACACGCTGCAAGCGCACGGCATCCATACCGTACTGATTTCCGGCGCCGCCACCAATGTGTGCTGCGAATCGACCGCGCGCGACGCCATGATGCTCGATTATCGGAGCATCATGGTTAGCGACACGCTGGCCTCGTTTTCCGAGCAGGAACACATCACCTCACTGCACCACTGGATGCTTTATTTCGGCGATGTGCTGGACGCCGATGGGGTGATCCAGCGCCTCAGGGCCGGCTGAACCCACTCCCGGTACGGGGTTGTCGCTACAATGACGCGACGCCACGGGCGCTTGCCCGCAAGGCGTCTGCCGGCGGGCATGCCGGCGTCCATGACATCCTCGGGGAGTGGCCATGATTGAGGGCCTGATCAAACTGTTGGCGTTCCAGGTGGCGGGGGAAGCCATCGTCCATGCGCTGGCGATACCCATTCCGGGGGCGGTTGTCGGTATGGCACTGCTCTTCATCTACCTGGTGGTCCGGGGGCGCGAAGACGCCGCCCTCGACACCTTCACGGCCGGATTCCTTCGCCACCTGAGCCTGTTCTTCATTCCCGCGGCCGTGGGCATTGTGGCCCATCTTGATCGCATCGCTCAGGAATGGGTGGCTATCGCGGTGGCGCTGATCGTCAGCACGGCGGCGTCAGTCGTCGCCACGGCGGCCACGCTGCGGTTTCTGAAGCGTTGAGCGGCGTGACGGCTTTTCTTGAACATCTGGCCGGCCTGCCTGTGACCTGGCTGCTGGCCACGTTGCTGGCCTACCGAATTGCTCTGGAAGTGAATCGGCGTGCGCGTAATAGCCCCTTGCTGCATCCCGTGGCCGTGTCCACCTTGCTGCTGGTGCTGATTCTGCTGGCCGGGGACATCGATTACGCCACCTATTTCGAGGGTGGGCGCTACATCCATGTGATGCTTGGGCCGGCTACCGTGGCATTGGCCGTGCCTCTGTACCACCAGGTGCAGCGGCTGCGACGCGACTGGGCCGGTCTGCTCGGTGGCGCGCTGCTGGGCTCAGCCGTTGCCGTCATCGTGGCCATGGCGTTGGCCACGTGGCTCGAGGCCTCGCACGCTACGGTGCTGTCGATGGCGGTAAAGTCTGTCACGATGCCTATTGCGCTCGGGCTCACCGAAAAAATGGGTGGCGTAGCTTCGCTGACTTCGGCGTTGGTGATGCTTACAGGCATACTGGGCGGCGCGATTACCCAACCGTTGCTCGGTCTCATGCGCATACGCGAGCCCTATAACGTTGGCTTCTCTTTAGGTGTCGTGGCTCACGGCATCGGCGTGGCGCGTGCCCTTCAGATCAGCCCGGAAATGGGCGCATTCGCCGGCCTCGCCATGGGGTTGGCCGGTCTACTAACTGCTTTGCTGTTGCCGGTATGCCTGCAACTGGCAGGGTTTCTATAGCTCATACTCGTATTTTTCATGACTTCCCCTTATCAAATCGTTCAACTCGTCTCTTTGGGCGCCGAGCTCGATCGGGCGCTCGCGCGGCAGTACGCTGTGCTTCCCTGTTTTCAGGATGGCGACCCTTCCGCCCGTCTAGACCAGGCTCCCGATGCGCGCGTCATGATCACGTCTGCGCGTTGCGGCCTTCGACGCGAATGGTTGGAAAAGCTGCCGGCCCTGGCTGCGGTGTGCAGCTCCGGCGTGGGCTATGACTCGCTGGACCTGCACGCAACGAACGAACGCGGCATTCTGGTGAGCAACACCCCCGACGTGCTCGACGGCTGCGTGGCCGACATGGCTTGGGCGCTGATGTTAAGCGTGGCGCGCCGTGTAGTTGAAGGCGACCGCTACGTCAGAGCCGACCGTTGGGTGCCCGGCGCCACGGCGTTTCCATTGGGAACCCGTGTGTGGGGCAAACGTCTGGGCGTGCTGGGCCTCGGGCGCATCGGGGCGGCCATTGCGCGCCGCGCGTCCGGTTTCGACATGCAGGTCCGTTATTACAACCGCCGCGAACGGGCCGACACGCCTTACGTCTACGAGCCGTCACTCATCGAACTGGCGCGCTGGTCGGACTACCTGGTGGTGGCCTGCCCGGGCGGCGCGGCCACGCACCACCTGGTCGACCGCGAAGTGCTGGATGCATTGGGCTCCAAAAGCATTCTTGTGAATATTGCGCGCGGATCAGTCATCGATGAAGAGGCGCTCGTGGCAGCGCTGCAGGACGGTTCGCTCGGCGGCGCCGGGCTCGACGTCTTTGCGGATGAGCCCAACGTGCCGCGCGCGTTGTACGACATGGATCACGTGACGCTCATGCCGCATGTCAGCAGTGCTACGCACGATACGCGGCGTGACATGGGGCAACTGGTGCTCGACAACGTCGATGCGTTCTTCAAGTCGGGGCAACTGCTCACACCGGTAGGCTGAACCGAGTGCGCTATGCGTCGCTCAACGAGGCGACGAACGTACGCGTTTCCGCCTGAGTGGGGTGGTTGAAGAGCGCGTCGGGCGTGCCTGCTTCGATGATTCGGCCGCCATCCAGAAAGATGACTTGTTGGCCGATACTGGCTGCCAGCCTGAGGTCGTGGGTGGCCATGAGCATGGTCATGCCTTCCTCGGCCAGTACGCGCAGCACTTGAATCACTTCCGTTGCCAGGCTGGGGTCTAGGGCCGAAGTGGGCTCGTCGCACAGCAGCACCCGTGGGGAAGGGGCCAGCGCGCGTGCGATCGCCACGCGCTGCTGCTGCCCGCCTGATAAGGTGGCCGGCCATTCTTGTGCTTTGTGCGCCATGTCCACTTTCTCGAGTAGAGCCATGGCGCGCTCTACGGCTTTTGCACGCGGCCATCGCAGCACCGTTACCAAGCCTTCCATCACGTTTTCGATCACGCTGCGGTGAGGAAAGAGCTGAAAATTCTGGAAGACCATGCCGGTCTGGCGACGCATGCGCAAGACGGCATCGATGGGCGGCGTCGTGCCTCGGAACTGCATGGTTTCGGTGCCCATTGTCAGGGTGCCGGCTTCCGGTATTTCGAGCAGGTTCACGCATCTCAACAAGGTACTTTTGCCGCTGCCGGAAGGCCCGATCAGGGCGGTGACACTGCCCTCCGGGATGTCGGCGCTGACGCCTTGCAAGACATGCAGCGGCCCGAAGTGCTTTGAGATCTCCTGAAGTCGGATCATCGCAGTTTCCCTGCAAACATGGCGTGTTGTCCGTAGCGTTTCTCGAGCCGCGCCTGTAGCGCCGTGAGCACCGAGCTAAAAGCGAGATAGATCATGGCCGCTTCGAGGTACAGCACAAGGGGCTCGTAGGTCACGGCCGCAATGCGTTGAGCCGCCTGGAAAATCTCGGGAACCGTTAGCACGGCTGCCAGCGATGTATCTTTGACCAAGGAGATGAACGAGTTCGACAGCGGCGGTACGGCCACGCGAGCCGCTTGTGGCATGACGGTGCGCCGTAGTGCTTGCGCGCGTGTCATGCTCAGGGAGTAGGCCGCTTCCCACTGGCCCTTGGATATCGATTCAATCGCGGCGCGTATCACTTCCGAGTTGTAGGCGCCCACATTCAACGTGAAGCCAATCAGCGCGGCGGGCAGCGGGTCGAGCACGACCCCAACACTGGGCAGGCCGTAGAAAATCACAAAAAGCTGCACGAGCAGCGGGGTGCCGCGAATCAGCCAGACATAGAAGCGTACGAGCCAGACCAGTGGAGCAGGCCCAAATAGGCGCACGAGGGCCACCAGGAACGCCAGTACCAACCCTGCCGCGAAGGAAATCAGCGTGAGCGGTACCGTGAACTTGAGCCCGGCATACAGCAGTGGCCAGAACGAGTCGGCCATCAGCTGCAGCCAGGCGGGGATCAGCGTGGCGGTGGTCTCGGGCATATGAACTCGGCCTGCGCTTATTGCGCAGACAGATCAACGCCGAAGTATTTCTCGGAAATCTGCTTGTATGTGCCGTCCGCGCGAATCTCGGCCAGCGCCTCGTTGATGGCTTCCAGCAGCTCAGGATTGCCCTTGCGAATCAGCACGCCCGACTGGCTGAATTCCTTGCTGGTGTCGCGTGCAACGATCTCCACAGGTGCGTCGGGTTTTTGCTTCTTGAAATCCAGAAACGACAGTTCATCGTTAATGGTGGCGTCGACACGCCGTGATAACAGCAGATCGATGGCTTCGTTGAAGCCCTGCACCGCCACGACCTCGGCGCCGGCCTGATCGGCCAGCTTGCCGAAGTTACTGGTTAGCGTATTGGCCGACCGTTTGCCTTTCAGATCGTCGAAGTCTTTGATTTCGTCGTTATCGGTTCGCACAATCAAAACTGCAGCAGACGAAATGTACGGGTCGGAGAAGTCGTATTTGGCCTGACGCGCCTCGGTGATGCTCACTTGGTTCATCACGGCGTCGTAACGCCCGACATCAAGGCCGGCGATCAAGCCATCCCACTTGCCTTCAACGAAGCGGGCTTCAACGCCCATGCGCTCGGCGATCGCCCGACCGAGTTCAACGTCGAATCCCGTTAGCCCGGATTTGTCATGGAACGTGAAGGGGGCATACGTGCCTTCCGTCGCGATGCGAATCTCGCCCGCGTCGCGTATGCGGGTCAGGTCGTCTTCCGCATGCGCGACGGGGGTAAGGGCGACGAACGCGCCGGCGAGCAATACGCTGCGAACTAGGGCTCTCATGACAGGCTCCTGATGAGGTGTAGAACCTCAACGGGCGGCAATTATCGTTCCCTAAGCGTTTCGCAGGCGGCGTGCCGACGTGCTCACCCTATCGTCATCAGGCTGGCATTGCCTCCGGCCGCTGCAGTGTTGATGCTCACGGCGCGCTCGACCACTAAAGGTTCCAGGGCGTAATACATGCCCTGAGAGAGCCCATCGGTGGTGAGCCCCTGCACCGAGACAATGGGGCCTTCGCGCGCCGCCAGGCGTCGGTTCAGTTCGAGAAGGGCGTCGCTGTCGCCTTCGAAAAGCACTGCGTCGAACGTTGTATCGTCGATGCGGGCCGACGAAATGATATCGACACGGCTACGAACGCTTCCATCGACTTTGGCCAGATGCTCGCGCAGCGACGGAGTATCGACGAACAACGCCTCGTTGCCGGTCTTTAGCACTGCGTCCAACTGCGCACGCAGCCCCGCTTCGCTGTGAGCGAAACACAGCACAGTGCCACGCGGCAGAACGTGGTACTCGTTGCTTTCGCCGGTGGGGCCAGGCAGCGGCAAGGTAATGGGCAGCCCACCAGAGAGATCGATGCCTGCGGCCATGCCGGCCGGGCGGGTGGACAACAGCCGGTACAGATAGAACGGGCCGCCCGCCTTGGGGCCGGTACCCGAAAGTGCCTCGCCTCCGAACGGTTGCACGCCCACAACCGCGCCGACGATATTGCGATTGACGTAGAGATTGCCTGCGCGAATGCGAGTCAACACCTGTTCTACCGTTTCGTCGATGCGTGTGTGCAGGCCGAAGGTGAGGCCGTAGCCGGTGGCGTTAACGGCATCGAGCACTTGCGGAAGCGTATCGCGGCGGTACCGCATGACATGTAGCACCGGGCCGAAGATCTCGCGTTCGAGCTGCGAGATGTCGTTGATTTCGATAAGCGTGGGCGCGACAAACGTGCCGTACTGGGTGCTGGCGGGCAATGGCAGCTGCAACACATTCATGCCGGCATCGCGCATGGCATTGATATGCTCGTCGATGTTGCGTGCCGC
>CAZPYF010000104.1:0-8233 GCA_964590015.1 uncultured Burkholderiaceae bacterium | reverse complement strand
AGCGCTCGTGCTGCGCACCGAACCTTCCACGCGAGCGTAGCCAAACAACCCAGCGATCTTGGCCATGAATGCTTTGCCATCGAACATGGGGGCAAACGACATTTGACGATTGATTTCTTGCTGGATGAGCTTGCGCTCGAGTTGGTCTGTAAGCATAACGTTGCGGTTGAAGTGGTTCATTTGGGCTTCTCCTAGGGATTTCCCTAATTATAGGTACTTACCCTAGTCTTTGCAACCCTTGATGACCAAACCGCTCAATCTCTGTAGCTCTTTTCCACCATCTCGAATGTGAAGAGCCGGCAATCAAGAGCACCGTTGTAGACGGGCGTTCTGCGCTTTGGCTTAAGCCGCATGCGTGAAGGCAGTTCCAGATCGCTGGAAATCACGTTGACACGCCAGCCGGCATAGTGGCGTTTCAGGTTTTCGGCCCACTGCGGCCAAAAAGCGTGGTCTTCTTCCAGCCGCTCGCCGTAAGGCGGGTTGGTCACGATCCATCCCGGCTCGCAGTCGACTGTCACTGAACGCGCGTCGCCGACTTCGAAACGGATCGTGTCGGGGGAAAGCATGGCGCGCTCGCGATTGGCCTGTGCGGCAGCTATTGCACGCGAATCGATGTCGTAACCAATGAGTGGGGTTTCGAGGCGCGTGAGAATACGGCTGCGTGCGTCGTCTTTGATATCGCGCCAGTGTCGCGCGTCATGGGTGCGCAGCCTTTCGAAGCCGAAGGGGCGCCAGATGCCGGGCGGTACGCCCAGCGCGACCCATGCGGCTTCAATCAGCAGGGTGCCGCTTCCGCAGAAAGGGTCGAGTAACGCGGCGGACGGATCCCAGTCAGCGAGCGCCAGCAGGCCGGCGGCCAGATTCTCACGCAGGGGCGCCTCGCCTTTGTCGAGTCGCCAGCCTCGTTTGAAGAGCGATTCGCCGGTCGTGTCGAGATACAGTGTGGCGCTATGCTCGTCGAGAAAGAGATGAACGCGCGCATCGGGGCGTACGGTATCGATATCCGGCCGTGCCCCTTCGAGGTCACGCAGGCGATCACAAATGCCGTCTTTTGCCCGCAAGTTGCAGTATTGCAGGCTTTGCATGGGGCTGCGCACGGCTGATGTATCGACGCGTAAGGTCTGTTCCGCGCCAAACCAGTTTTCCCACTCGGTGTCACGAGCCAGAGCCAGAATATCGTCTTCGGTCTTGACGGGTGCGTGGGCAAGCTCAACGAGAATGCGGGTGGCGAGCCGCGAATACAGATTCGCTTTCAGCACACCCGACCAGTCTGATTCGAAGTGACAGCCGGCGCGGCCTTTACGCAAGGCGGTGTAACCCAGCGCTTCAAGCTCCGCGTACAAGACATCTTCCAGACCCTGAGGGCAGGGCGCGAAGACCTTGAAGTGGCCGTGTACGGGGCCCTGTGGCTGTCGGCTGCCCGACGGCCGGTGCGAAATGCGCGTATCGCGGCGCGGAGCATCACGGTTCGAGGCATCGCGGTTCGATGAGTCACGCCCCGCCGTGTTGCGGTTCGAGGCATCACGGCGCGATGCGTCGCGGTTCGGCGCACCACGCTCGGCAGCACCACGCCCCGCGCCTCGCCCAGCAGGGCTGCGGCTTGGATTGTCCCGGGAGGGCGTGCGTGAACCGCTGGCACCAGCGCGTTCCGGCGGGGCGGCTGGCTCTTCACGCCCTGTTTTCTTATCGTGCTCGCGCCGAAGCAGATCCGCCTGGCGGGCGCGGGCGCCGCTGCGTTTGCGTGGGGCGTCGGTGTCAGGCTGCTCGGAAGGCGCGGCGGCCGGCTTCTTGGCCAGCGTGAGGGTTTTGCGAGGCGTGCGTTCGGTCATGGTGCCGTTTAAAAAGGTTTCACCACCACCAGTATGAGCACGAGCGTCAGCAGAATCACAGGCGCCTCGTTGAACCAGCGGTAGTAGCGGTGCGTACGCGTATTGGCGCGTCGTTCAAACGTGGCGAGTATGCGCGCGCACAAAAAATGGTAGGCAATAAGCAGGGCAACGAGCAACAATTTCGCGTGCATCCACCCGGAAGTCATGCCGATTCCGTAGCCCAGGAAGAGCCACAGGCCGAACACAAGGGCCAGGACGCCCAGCGGCGTCATGAAGCGATACAGCCGTCGGGCCATGCCAACGAGATGATCGTAAACGGCGCTGTCGGTGGTCTGTGCCAAGTTGACATAGATGCGGGGCAAATAGAACAGCCCCGCGAACCAGGCAATGACAAACAGCAGGTGGAAGGTTTTCACCCAGAGCATGGTGGGGTGTCCTCAGCCGCGCAGCTGGCCTTCACCGGTAAGGACCCACTTCATCGTGGTGAGCCCTTCCAGGCCTACCGGGCCCCGTGCGTGTAGACGGTTGGTGGAAATGCCGATCTCGGCGCCCAGCCCGTATTCATAGCCGTCGGCAAAGCAGGTGGGCAGATTGACATACACGGAACTGGAATCCACTTCGCGCTGGAAGCGCGTGGCGGCGCCAAGGTCTTCCGTGACAATCGACTCAGTGTGCTGCGAGCTGTAGCGTTCGATATGGGCCATGGCCTCATCGATATCGTTTACCACGCGTATGGCCAGAATCGGCGCGAGATACTCGGTGAACCAATCGTCTTCCGTTGCTGGCAGGGTGGTGGGCAGTATTTCGCGGGTGCGTTCACAGCCGCGCAGCTCCACACCGCCGGCCACCAGCGTGGTGGCAATGGGCGGCAACAGCGTGGCGGCCACATCAGCGTGAACCAGCAGCGTCTCTACCGCACCGCAAATGCCGTAGCGATATGTCTTGGCATTCACCACGATGTCGTGTGCTCGCTCGGCATTGGCGGCTTTGTCGAGATAAATATGGCAATTGCCGTCAAGGTGCTTGATCAGCGGCACCCGGGCTTCACGCGACAAGCGCTCGATGAGCCCCTTGCCCCCGCGCGGCACGATCACATCGATGTATTCCGTGAGGGTCACCATTTCACCGACGGCGGCGCGGTCGGTTGTATCGACCACTTGCACCGCATGAGCCGGCAGCCCCGCCTGGGCCAGACCTTCCTGAATGATGGCGCCTAGCGCCTGATTCGAATGAAAGGCCTCGCTGCCCCCGCGCAATATGGTGGCATTGCCGGATTTCAGGCACAGCGCGGCGGCGTCGATGGTGACATTGGGGCGCGACTCGTAAATGATGCCAATGACGCCCAAGGGAACCCGCATCTGCGCAACGCGCATGCCATTGGGCCGGGCAACGGTGGGCCCCATGCCGCCCACGGGGTCGGCCATGGCGGCAATCTGACGCAAACCATTGGTCATGCCGGCCAGGGCCCTGTCGCTCAGCGTGAGCCGGTCGAGCATCGCATCATCGAGGCCGTTGCGTTTACCCGCTTCGAGGTCACGCGCATTCTCTTGTTTCAGCGCCTCGCTGCGTTCCTCGATCAGTTCAGCCATGGCCAGCAAGGCGGCGGCTTTGGCGCGATCAGAGGCGTTACGCATATGCCGCGAGGCCGCGCGGGCACGTTTGCCGTATTCCAGCATGGCGGTACGCGTGTCGGCGTGCGCAACGGTGGCGGTGGTGTCTTGGGTCATGTCTTTCGTTCCACTGTAATACGTAGGAGAAGTCGGGCGAGTTCTTCCCATGGATCATCTAGCAGGCCCGGCACTTTCAGGCCTTTGGCCAGGCGGTCAACGTCGTGCGCATGCTGCACGGCGGCCGGCCAGGCGCGGGGTGCCACCCGTGCCAACGTGCTGCGCAGCCCGTGCTCACGCGGGCCGAATACGCGATTACGCCGCATCTCGGCCGAGATGTCTGCGCCCGCCGCCTGCAAAGCGGCCAGGCGGGCCAGCAGGCGTATTTCATCGCCCACCGCCCAGAGCACCAGCGGCAGCGCTTCGCCTTCCCCGCGTAGCCCGCGCAAAATGGCCAGAGCCCGCGTGGGCTGACCTGCCAGCATGGCGTCGCGAAGGTCAAAGACATCATAGCGTGCGACATCCAGCACCGCGCGACGCACATCGTCGGCTTGCAAGCGGCCGGGCGGATACAGCAAGCCGAGCTTCTGCACTTCCTGGAAGGCGGCCAACAGGTTGCCTTCCACTTTATCTGACATCCACGCCAGGGTATCGGCGTCGAGGTCGTGCCCCTGGCGCGCCAGGCGCTGAGCGATCCAGCGCGGTAACGCCTTGCGGTCGATGCTGGGCACTTCAATGAGCGTGCCGGCGTCGAACAGGGCCGTGGCCCATTTGCTGGAACGCGTCGCCCGGTCGAGCCGAGGCAGGCTGAGCGTGACCAAGGTGTCAGGCAGTTCGCCACGCCGCACTTTGCCGGCCAATGCTTCAAGCGCTTCGCCACCGGTCTTGCCGGGCTTGCCCGAAGGTAGCGCGAGGTCGAGCAGTTTGCGGTCGCCGAACAATGAGACGTTTTGGGTGGCGCCCAGAACGGCCGACCAGTCGCTACGGGCGTCGAGCACCAGCCGGCTGCGCTCGGTATAGCCTTGCGCAATGGCGGCGGCCCGCAGCGCATCGAGCGCTTCGATGATCAGGAGGCTTTCATCTCCGGTCACGACATAAAGCGGGTCGAGCGGCGCACCCGGCTGCTGCAACTGCTGGTGCAGGCTGTCGGCGTCGAGGCGGCGTCCCACGGCCTACCTCATGCCGGGCGTGGGATTCAGGCTCGGTTTGCCCCAGAGAGGCGTGCCCGTAGGGGCCGGGTCGGTCGAGACCGGGCTGAGGTCGGCCGGCGTAGTGTCGATCGGCTGTTGCTCCGCGTTACGGAAGGCGGCAATGACATCGGGTGCGGTGATGTGTCGAATCACCCGGTCGACCATCGACTGTTGCATTTGCTGAAAGAGAATGGTGATCTCGCTCTGCTTCGCCTGCACCGCGCTATCGTCGTAAGGCAGCTCGCGCGTAGAGCGCAGCGTGGTGGGGGGCAGAATGATGTGGCCGGCAGCGTCGACCAACTGGAACACGAATTCAAGATTCAGCTCGTATTCCTCGACTCGGCCATCCGGGTCGATCGAAAGCTCGCGCAGGCGCTCATTATTGGCCAGCTGGATCAGGCGGGCTTCCGCCTGTGCCGGGTCGGCCACGATGCGTGTATTGGGCGACGTCGCCACAATCGCACGACGCATGGCCACACCGAATGAGGAGTTCTGGGCGATGTTGGTGTAGAGCGTATTGAAGGGCAATGGCGTGGCCCCTTTCAGCCGGAAGCCGCAGGCAGCCAGCGTGACGCACGCAGCCAGCAGGGCGAGCAAAGCAAGGCGGCGCACGGTACTGCCTGAAGACAGCGAGTGCAGGAAAGGGGTCATGACCATGTGTGATTACCCGACGACGTTCACGAGTTTACCCGGCACGACGATAACGCGCTTCGCCGGTCGGCCTTCAAGAAAGCGCCCCACAGCCTCATGGGCCAGAGCCGATTGCTCGATCTCGGCCTTCTCGGCACCGTTCGGTACCGTGATGGCGCCACGCAGCTTGCCGTTCACTTGCAGCACCAGCTCGATTTCATCGGCAATAAGTGCCGCTTCGTCGACTTCCGGCCACGGTGCGTCGAGCAGGTCGCCCTGATGCTGCGCATAACCCAGGTCGCGCCAGAGCTGCCAGGTGATATGCGGCACGACGGGGTAGAGCACGCGCAGCAGAATCGAGGTGGCGTCGGCCCGAGCCCGAGCGGCAACGTTGGTGTCAGGCAGTTGGGCGGCTTCCAGCACGTTGAGCATTTTCATGCAGGTGGAAACCACGGTGTTGTAGTGGATGCGCTGATAGTCGTAATCGGCGTACTTGAGCAGGCTGTGGATTTCACGGCGCAGCGTTCGTGATGCTTCGTCGATATCGACCCAGCCCGAATCGTTTTGTGCCAGCCCATGGCGGATGGTGTCGCCGGTGGTTTGGCCCAAGGCCCACACCCGACGCAGGAAACGGTGTGCGCCGTCAACGCCGGAATCCGACCATTCAAGCGTCTGCTCAGGTGGGCTGGCAAACATGACGAACAGGCGCGCCGTGTCGGCGCCCATGGTGTCGATCAGCGATTGTGGATCCACCCCATTGTTCTTCGACTTCGACATGGTGCCGATGCCGCCGTACTCCACAGCTGAGCCGTCGGACTTCAGGCGTGCGCCAGTGATCGCGCCCTTGGCATCATGCACGTTCTCGACGTCTTCGGGCCAGAAGTACTCAACGCCGCCTTTTTCGGTTTTGCGCGAGTAAATATGGTTAAGCACCATGCCCTGGCACAACAGGCGGGTAAACGGTTCATCGAAATTCAAGAGATTGAGGTCGCGCATGACCCGTGTCCAGAACCGGGCGTACAGCAGGTGCATGACCGCGTGTTCGATGCCGCCGATGTACTGGTCCATGGGCATCCAGTAATCGTTGCGGGCATCGACCATGGCCTGGTCGTTGTCGGGCGACGTATAGCGCATGAAGTACCACGACGAGTCGACGAAGGTGTCCATGGTGTCGGTTTCCCGGCGCGCTGCGGTGCCGCACTTGGGGCAGGAACACGATAGGAACGCTTCGTCTTTGGCCAGCGGGTTGCCGCTGCCGTCGGGAATGAGATGCTCGGGCAGTACGACCGGCAAATCGGATTCCGGCACTGGTACCGGCCCGCAGTCGGGGCAGTGGATGATGGGGATCGGTGTGCCCCAGTACCGCTGGCGCGAAATGCCCCAGTCGCGCAGCCGCCAGGTGGTTTGTTTCTCGCCCAGGCCTTTCTCGACCAGGTCGTTCGCCACGGCATCGACTGCCTCGGCGGTGCTGAGCCCGTCGTACTTGCCGGAATTCACGGTTTTGCCGCTCTGCTTGTCGGCATACCACTCCTGCCACGCATCGGTGGAGTAGCTCTTGCCTTCCACGGCAATAACCTGACGAATGGGCAGCTTGTACTTCAGCGCGAAGGCGAAGTCGCGTTCATCGTGGCCGGGCACGCCCATCACGGCGCCGTCGCCGTACGTCATGAGCACATAGTTGCCCACCCAAACCTCGACGGGCTCACCCGTAACAGGGTGCGTCACGCTCAGCCCCGTGGGCATGCCTTCCTTCTCGCGTGTGGCGACTTCCGCTTCGGTGGTGCCACCCAGCTTGCAGGCTTCGATGAAGGCGGCCAGCTCTGAGTTGCCCTGCGCCGCGTGCGTGGCAAGCGGATGCTCGGGCGCAACGGCGCAGAACGTTACGCCCATGATGGTGTCGGCGCGCGTAGTAAAGACATACATGCGCCCATCTTGAATAAGCGTGCCGTCGGCGTTGCGGATGTCGTGCGTGAAGGCGAACCGCACGCCTTCGCTCTTACCGATCCAGTTTTCCTGCATCAGGCGTACGCGTTCGGGCCAGCCTTCGAGCCCGTCTTGTACGTGCTCGAGCAGCTCGTCGGCGTAATCGGTAATGCGCAGGTAATAGCCGGGAATCTCGCGCTTTTCCACCAGGGCGCCGGAACGCCAGCCTCGGCCGTCAACGACCTGCTCATTGGCCAGCACGGTCTGATCGACCGGGTCCCAGTTCACGACCTGCGTTTTACGGTACGCGATGCCCTTCTCGAGCATCTTCAGGAACAGCCACTGGTTCCATTTGTAGTATTTGGGGTCGCACGCGCACATCTCGCGCGACCAGTCGATGGCCAACCCCATCGCCTGCATTTGCTGCTTCATGTAGGCGATATTGTCGTACGTCCATTTGGCCGGCGGCACCTGCGACTTGATCGCGGCGTTCTCGGCCGGCATGCCGAAGGCGTCCCAACCCATAGGCATCAGCACGTTGTAGCCGCGCATGCGAAGCTGACGCGTCATCATGTCGTTGATCGTGTAGTTGCGCACGTGGCCCATGTGCAGCTTGCCGCTGGGGTAGGGCAGCATGGAACAGGCGTAGAACTTGGGCTTCGGTGTGCCGTCGGCGTCGACGGCATGTTCGGTGACACGATAAACGTCGCGGGCGGCCCAATCGGTTTGGGCGGCGCGTTCAACCTCGGTGGGACGGTATTCCGGCATGTGCGTGCGAATCAAGAGGAGTTATGCAAACCCAGGATTATAAGGGGCTGGTCTGTGCGGCGCTTGGGCGCAGGTGAAAGCGGCGCCGAAAAAAGAAAACCCCGCCATGAGCGGGGTCTGAAACGTACGGCGCCAGAAACATTGCCGGGCCGGGGCGTACCGCCGGGCAGCGCTTGGGCGCACAGCTGAATTACTTCAGCTTCGTTTCCTTGTAGTCGACGTGCTTGCGAGCGACGGGATCAAACTTCTTGATCAGCATCTTCTCGGGCATGTTGCGCTTGTTCTT